>JAWVCV010000186.1:0-15858 GCA_033858115.1 Gaiellaceae bacterium | reverse complement strand
GCGAGGGCCGCTGGACGATCAACGAGGCGATCAACGAGAACGTGCCGGTGCCTGCGATCACCGCTGCGCTCTTCGCGCGCTTCGCGTCGCGGCGCGAGATCGACTTCTCGGCGAAGGTGCAGGCGGCCCTGCGGAATCAGTTCGGCGGCCACGCGGTCAAGGCCGTCAGGCAGGCGAAGGCCGGGCCGGACCCGCGATGAGCGAGAACCCTCTTGCCGAAGGGCTGCGGCTCCGGCGCAACCCGGATCCGTGCATCCTCGTCATCTTCGGCGCGTCGGGCGACCTGACGCGGCGGAAGATCTTCCCGGCGCTCTACTCGCTCGCGCTCCGCGGGCTGCTGCCGGAGCGCTTCGCCGTGGTCGGCGTCGCGCGTACGGAGCAGACGACGAAGCAGTGGATCGCGGAGATGAAGAAGGCGGTCAAGGAGTACGGCCGGGACGAGTTGCGCGCGAGCGTCTGGAGCGAGCTCGCGGCCTCGATGCGCTACGTCGCGACCGACTTCGCCGACGCGAGCGGCGAGGACAAGGTCGTCGACACATTGCGCGAGTTGGACGAGAAGCAGGCCACGGCGGGAAACCGGCTCTATTACCTCGCCGTCCCGCCGGCGGCCTTCGAGACGATCGTGAATGCGCTCGGCGAGCGCCGCAGCACCGACGGCTGGGTGCGCTTGATCGTGGAGAAGCCGTTCGGGCACGACCGAGAGTCCGCACGGCACCTGAACGAGATCCTGCTCGCCCACTTCGCCGAGAGCGAGATCTTCCGGATCGACCACTACCTCGGCAAGGAGACGGTCCAGAACATGCTCGCGCTGCGGTTCGCGAACGGGATCTTCGAGCCGATCTGGAACCGCCAGTTCATCGACCACATCCAGATCACCGTCGCCGAGTCGATCGGAATCGAGGGGCGCGCCGGGTTCTACGAGGAAGCCGGGGCGGTTCGCGACGTCTTCCAGAACCACCTGCTCCAGCTCGTCGCGCTGACCGCGATGGAGCCGCCGATCGACTTCGACGCCGACTCGGTGCGGAACGAGAAGGTGAAGGTGCTGCGCTCGCTGCACACGCCGGGGCCGAAGTCGGTCGTGCGCGGGCAGTACGGGCGCGGGTTCATCGAGGGCGAGGAGGTGCCGGGCTACCGTGAGGAGCCGGGTGTCGCGAGCGACTCGACCACCGAGACCTACGTCGCGGCGAAGCTCTACGTCGACAACTGGCGCTGGGCGGACACGCCGTTCTACGTGCGCGCCGGCAAGCGGCTCCCCCGGCGCGAGACGACGATTGCGATCCAGTTCCAGCGCGCGCCGCACCCACCCTTCGCCGAGATCGCCGGGGACGGGTTGAGGCCGAACGTGCTCCTGATCCACGTCCAGCCGGACGAGGGCGTTTCGCTGGCGATCGGCGCCAAGGTGCCGGGCGCAGGGATGTCGATCCGGACCGTGCACATGGACTTCCTCTACGGCGGCGCCTTCCGCACGAGCCTCCCCGAGGCCTACGAGCGCCTGATCCTGGACGCCATGCTCGGCGACGCGACGCTCTTCACGCGGGCGGACGAGGTCGAGGAGCAGTGGGCACTCGTCGACGCGATCATCGCCGCCTGGAAGCGCGACCGCCCGTCGTTCCCGAACTACCCCGCCGGCACCTGGGGGCCGCAGGCGGCTGACGAGCTGCTCCACCGCGACGGACGCAGCTGGAGGCGGCACTGAGCCTCGCCGGCCAGGTGGAACGGCGGCTGGCCGACCTGCGCGTGAAGCACGCCGAGGGCACGCGGACGAGCGTGATGACGCACGTCGCGTGGGCGCCGCCGCAGTGGGAAGCCGCGGCACGCCGTACTCTCGCCGGGCTGGAGGAGCTGCACCCGTCGCGGACGATCCTGCTCTTTCCCGACCCGAGGCGGCGTGACGGGATCGACGTGCAGGTCGACCTGAGGTGCTTCACGATCCCGGGCTCGTCGCGCGAGGTGTGCTCGGACGTGATCGAGCTTCGCCTGGGCGGGAGCCGCACGCGGGTGCCCGGGTCGATCGTCGAGCCGCTGCTGATCACCGACCTGCCGACGTTCTGCCGCTGGCGTGGCCTCCCACCCTGGGGAAGTCCCGAGCTCGAGCAGCTCGTCGACGTCTGCGACCGGCTCGTCGTCGACTCGACCGAGTGGCGCGGCCTGCCGGCGGCCTACCGGAAGCTGGAGCGGCTCTTCGACCGGATCGCGGTCTCCGACATCGCCTGGGGCCGCAGCGTCGCCTGGCGAGGGCGCCTGGCCGCGCTCTGGCCGGAGGTCGCGCGGGTCAAGACGCTGTCGGTGACCGGGCCACGGGCCGACGCGTTGCTCCTTGCCGGTTGGCTGCGCTCGCGGGTGCGGAAGGACGTCAAGCTCAGCCACCGCCCCGCCAAGCTGATCGAACGGGTCGCCGTGGACGGCGAGTCCGTGACCCCGCCGCGCGGCGCGCCACCCAGCGCCAGCGACCTGCTCTCCGCCGAGCTCGACGTCTTCGGCCGCGACCGGATCTATGAGGCTGCGGTCGCCGCTGCCTAAAGTCCAGGCCGTCCGCGTCAGGCAGCGGCGAGCGCGCATCGTCCGCCTCGCGGTGCTCATGGCGGTGCTTGCGGTTCTCGTGGCGACACCGGCCTTCGGGATCGGGGAGCGGCTGCTCGACGTGATCGCAGGGAAGCCGGCGCCCGAGGATGTGAAGAGCGCGCTGCAGGAACGGAACGAGGTGCCGAAGCCCGTGCTGGAGTTGATCGACGACCTCAGCCCCGGGGTGATCGCCGATCGCGCGCGCGGCGTGATGAGCGTTCAGACGACGCGGGGGCAGGTCAATCTCTGGGTCGCGCCGACGAAGGACGGCGGTTACTGCGCGTACGTCGAGACCGAGACCGGTAGTTCGAGCGCGTGCGGCAACGACAGCGACTTCGGCCTGCGAAGACCAGGCCTCTCCGCGGACCTGCGCCCGCTCGACGCCCGCAGCGGCCTGGACGACCGGCTCGCCTTCGGGAGGATCATCGGCTGGAAGCAGGGCGACCGCGTCGAGCTCGAGCTCGACGACGGCAGCCGCCTGGCGGCGCGTGTCGCGGACGGCTGGCTGCTGCGCGAGTTCCCGGAAGGCACGAGGCTCGTGCGGATCCACCTGCTGCGCGCGGGCGCGACCGTCGCCACGCAGGAGATGGTCCCTCCGACACCGGCTCCGACTCCGGTGGTGCCGAGTCCAGACGATTACCGCACGGTGCTGGAGGTCGAGACGCTGACCGGCGACACGGCCGTTCTCTCGGTCGCGCCCGCTCCCGCCGGACAGGCGTGCTACCGCGTCTCGACCGCCAACACCGACTCCGCAAGCTGCGGCGACAAGCCGTCAACCGACATCTCGGTCAACGGCGATCTCACGAGCGCGCTCCTCTTCGGCCCCGTGCAGGTGCCTGCTGCATCGCTCGAGGTCGTGTTCGAGGACGGGGGGCGGGACGACGTGCCGCTCAAGGAGGGCTACTTCCTCTACGCGGTCCCGGCCGGGCACGTCAAGCGAGGCCGGCTGCCGAAGGAGTTCATCGCTCGCGACGGCGCCGGGAAGGTCGTCGCGCGGGCGCCGGCCAAGCCGGGCGGCTAGCGGAGGCTCGTCAGCGCCTCGTCGTGCAGCAGCCCGTTCGAGGAGACGTGGCCGGTGAACGAGCCGCCGGCCTCCTCCACGATCACCGCCACGGCCGCCGTGTCCCAGATCGCGAGGCCCGGCGCGTCGACTGCAACCTCCGCGGAGCCCTCGGCAACGAGCATGTGGGCCCAGAAGTCGCCGAACCCGCGGACGTGCCACGCGTCGAATGCGCGCTCTGGGACCGGCCGGTCGAGCGCGAAGAGGAGTGTCGCGTCCTCGAGGCGGTCGATCGCCGAGACGGCGATCTGCTGCCCGTCGGCGAATGCTCCGGTGCCACGTTCCGCCCACCAGCGCCGGCCCAGCGCAGGGGCGGAGACGACGGCGACGCGGTCGGCGTAGGCGATCAGCGTCGCCCAGACGGGGATCCCGCGCGTGTAGTTCCGCGTGCCGTCGATCGGGTCGAGCACCCAGCCGCTGGCATCGCCGCCGCCTTCCTCCTCGCCCAGCACGGGCTCGCCGGGCCGCTCACGTCCGATCCGTTCCCGCAGCGCGGCTTCGACGGCACGGTCGGCCTCCGAGACGGGGGTCAGGTCCGGCTTGGTGTCGACGCGAAGGTCGGTGGCGCGGAAGCGGTCGAGTGTGATCGCGTCGGCGGCGTCGGCCAGGGACAGTGCGAAGTCGAGATCGTGGCTCACGCCCCGACCCTAGCGTCGTCCTACCTGCGGACGACGCGGAAGGTGGGCTTCGTCACCTTCACCGCGACTGGATCCGACCAGGCGAGCTGCGGCCGCTTCGGCAGGGCGTAGTTGTAGCCGCGGACGCGGTAGTGCCAGAGGCCGGGCGTGAGCGGCAGGAGCGCCGACGTCGCGCCGGTCTTGACGCTCGCGGTGGGGCGCCACGGGTTTGCCGTCTTGCTCCACTGGACCTCGTACTCGGAAGCGCCGAGCGCGGGCTCCCAGGCGACGAGCGGCGCGCCGTAGAATGACGGCGTCGAGCGGGCGGCGGAGATCAGCCGGCCCTTCGAGGAGAGGCCGCTCGCGAAGGGCCGCGTCGTCCTCGTGACGACCGGGGAGCTCGTCTTGCCGAACCGCTGCACGCGGCCGGACTGGCAGGCGTCCTGGGGCAGCTCCGTGTCGCGGTACTCGATCGGGAAGCCCGACCCTGGGGCCACAGGGGCGCCGCCGGTGTCCTTGGGCAACCAGATCACCGGGACGACGGTCCAGTAGTACCCACCAGCGGGCCAAGCCGTGTCGGGCAAGTCGACGGTGGCGGCCGCGACGGTGGAGGCGCCGCCGCTGGTGCTGGTGCCGGTGCCGGTGCTGGTGGACGCGGCCGCCTGCTCGGTCGAAACCGCCGGTGTGCCGTCGAGCATGAAGTTGTCCGGCGGCTCGTTGCCGTGCAGGAGGGCTCTCCCGCGGGCAATGTCCACTTCGGATGAGTTCTTGGGCAGATCGAGCGGCCCTGTCAGGCGCGGCGCGTAGGCGGGGCTGCCGATGATCGCGCTGCGGTAGACGATGTTGACGCAGTCGCGGTCGGTGGCGATGTAGACACGGAAGAGCTCGGCCTGGGCGCTGCCGTTGAAGTCCATCGGGCCGCCGGAGTCGCCGACGAAGCTGAAGCCGGGCGTCAGAGCGTGCGCCGAGCCGGTGCCGGAGGTGACCACGTCCGAGATGGCCACGCCGTTGCCGAGCAGGCCGGTCGAGAGCGGCTGCTGGACGTTCGAGAAGATGGGACTCCAGGGCCCCCACGTGGTCGTCGGCAGGCCGCTCGCGACCTCGCCGTAGAGCTTGCGCTGCGCCCGCACTCGGTACGAGATGCTGCTCGTCCAGATCGGCGTCCTGTGGAAGGTGTAGAGGTCGCGCGCATCGGCGACGTTCGTGGAGGTCATGAACGTCTTCTTGGCGCCGAGCAGCCAGACCTCATAGGCGGTGGCGCCTTCGATCGGCGTCCAGCGCACGAGGCCGGGGTAGGGGCTCTTCAGATCGCGCGGGGCGCCCGACCAGCGCACGTTGAACCCGTACGGGGCGCTCCACAGACCGGGGCCCGAGGCAGTGATCGCGCGGACGTGGGCGTAGAGCGCGTAGGGGTTGCCGGTGATCCAGGGCAATGCGATGTCGAGCGCGATCGCGGGCGCCCGGAGCACGTCATAGACGGACGTTGTGGGCGTCGTAGGCGTCGTCGTGGAGCCGGAGCCGGTCGTCGAGCCGGTCGCCGGCGTTGCCCCGGGCTGCTCGTCGAGCTCGTCCTTGACGTTCGACCAGACGATCGCGCTGCCGTTGAAGCGCTTGCTCGTCGCCAGTTCGAACTCGTAGCGCATCGCGCCGGCGACGGGCGACCAGGCGAAGGACGGTGTGCGCGTGAACTGGTGCGCGGCCGGTTCCTCGGCGCGGAGCAGGAACGCCTTCAGGCCGCCGGGGGCCTTGGGTGCCGCGACGTCGATGCGCGCCGACGCAGTCGCGGGGATCGCGAGCACGGCGAGGCAGGTCGCAGCAAGGGGGGCGAAGCGCATCCCTCTGGTTGTCGGCGGACTGCGGCCGGCGGCCGTCCCTCAATCGAGGGATAGCAGTCGCGCCGCCGCGAGCACGAGCGCGTCCCCGCCGGCCCTACCTGCGACCTGCAGCGACGCGGGCAGTCCGTCCTCCGCCGCGCCGCACGGGAGCGCGAGGGCGGGCCAGCCGAGAGCCGAGAATGGATAGGTGAAGCGGATCAGTGCTTCGCGGACGTCGAGATCGCCGACGCCGCCGCGGCCGAGGCGGGGTGCGACGATCGGCAGCGTCGGCGTCACGACGAGATCGAGGCCGTTGAGTGCGTCCTCGACCTGCTCGCGATACTCCGCCAGCAGCGAGAGCGCCCGCTCGACTTCCGAGTCGCGGACGGCGAGGCATCTCTCGACCTTGCGCCGCACGTCCTCGCCGTAGAGGTCGGCGTTCTCCGCGAAGAGCTCGCGGTGCACATCCGCGACCTCGCGCATGAAGAGCGCGTAGGTCTCGTTCGGGACGAAGGGCAGCTCGACCGGGCGCTGCCGCGGGAAGCGGGCTGCCGCTGCCTCGACGCGCTCGCGCACGAGCGGCTCGGCGAGCCCGGTCCAGGCGATCCCGACCTCCACCTCCTCGAGCGACCCGAGCTGCATCGGCTCGAACTCGGGCGCGAGCACGCCGAGCATCTGCTCGCAGTCCTCGACGGTGTGAGCGAGCGGGCCGGCGGTGTCGAAGCTGACGGCGAGGGGCCAGCAGCCGTCCAGCGGAACGAGGCCGTGCGTTGGCTTGTGCCCGACGACGCCGCAGCAGGCGGCCGGGATCCTGATCGAGCCGGCGGAGTCGGTGCCGAGCGCGGCGTCGGCGAGCCCCGCCGTCAGCGCCGCCGCGGAGCCGCCGCTTGAGCCGCCTGCGATCCGGCCCGGGAAGCGCGGGTTCGGGACGTCGCCGAAGTGCGGGTTCTCGGAGGTCGTGCCGTAGGCGAACTCGTGCAGGTTCGCCTTGCCGACGTTCGCGTAGCCGGCGTCCTCGAGCCGCAGCACCGCCGACGCCGTCCGCTCCGGCACGTGTCCGGCGAAGATCGCCGACCCGTAGGTCGTCTCGATCCCGCCGGTGTCGAACAGATCCTTCACGGCCAGCCGGATCCCCGGCGGGGGCGACTCGGGCTCAGCCAGGAAGATCGTCATCGGTTCGCTTGTGTTGAATCAACACAAGCTCCGCTCCCGGCGCCGCAAACCGCGTAACCGTGCTGAACCGCAGAAGGCTTGTGTTGAATCAACACAAGCCGACCTTGCGTCAGTCGAGGGCGAGGTAGAGGAGCGCGACGCCGACGGTGCCGGCAAAGAGCAGCACGAAGATTCCGAAGAGGGCCCAGCCGAGAAGCAGGTTCTTGCGCTCCAGCTCGGGGGTCAGCTCCTTCACAGGATCACCGGGTCCACGGCCGCCGCGACGAAGAGCAGCGCCAGGTAGAGGAGCGAGTAGTGGAAGAGGACACCCGCGTTCCGCCGCGTCGGCTGCCGCCGGAGCTGCCAGGCGAGGCCGAGGAAGACGACGCCCAGGAGGGCCGCCGCCACCGAGTAGAAGACGCCGAGCCAGAAGCCGACCACGAGCGTGAACGCGACCATGACAACCGAGTAGAGGACGATCTGGCGGGTCGTCTCGTCGTCGCCCTTGACGACGGGCAGCATCGGCACCTTGGCCGCGGCGTAGCTCTCCTTGATCAGGAGCGCGAGCGCCCAGAAGTGCGGCGGCGTCCAGAGGAAGACGATCAGGAACAGCCAGAGCGCCGGCAGGCCGAGATTGCCGGTCGCTGCGGCGTAGCCCACGAGCGGCGGCACCGCGCCTGCCGCACCGCCGATGACGATGTTCTGGGAAGTCGACCGCTTGAGCCACCGGGTGTAGACGACGACGTAGAAGAGGTTGCCAACGAGAGCGAGCGTTGCCGTGAGCACGTTGACCGTGCTCGCGAGCAGCACGAACGAGAGCGCCGAGAGCGTGAGTCCGAACTCGAGCCCCCGCGCCGGAGGAACGCGCCCGGCCGCGACCGGCCGCCGCTCGGTCCGCTTGCCCATCAGGCGGTCGATGTCGGCGTCGAGCACGTGGTTGAGCGCGCTGGCGCCGCCGCACGCGAGCGCGAGACCCGCCATCGCCGTGGCAAAGACGCCCCAGTCCGGAGCTCCGTGTGCGCCGACGAACATCCCCGCAGCGCCGGTGACGAGCAGCAGGCTCATGATCCGCGGCTTGGTCAAGGTCAGGTAGTCCCGCCACGGCCCGGACGACACGGGCTCGCCGCGGAAGCACTGGACGGCCGAGACCGCCGCCGCGGCGAGGGCGGAGGCGGCGAGCGCCAGGTGGACGCCCTGTCCGGTCAGCGCGGCGGCGGCGCCGAAGAGCGCGAGCGCGGCCCCGGCCGGGACGAGCAGCCGGCGGTGCACGGCCCACGCAGCGACGAACACGGCGGTGAGCGGCGGCACCGCGACCGCGGAGAGGTACTCGTGACCGAGTCCGAGCGACCCGGAGAGGACGGCGAGGAGCGCGCCGAACGCGCCGGCCAGGGCCGCCAGCTGGAGCCAGGGTCCGGGTCTAGAGGACACCGCGCTCCTTCAGGCGCCGGCGCAGGTCGTAGAGCGGCCGGGCACTCGCCACGTAGGGGACGCTGTCGAAGTTGTGGGGCGGCGGAGGCGAGGTCGTGTACCACTCGAGCGTGTCCGCCAGCCAGGGATCATTGCCGGCGCGCGGGCCTTTCCGCGCGCGCACGATGTTCACGAGCAGCACGAGGATCCCGGCCCCCATCACGTAGGAGCCGATCGAGGAGATCAGGTTGTACGCCTCCCACAACCCGCCCTCGGAATAGGTGTAGATCCGCCGCGGCATCCCCAGCAGTCCGAGCATGTGCTGCGGGAAGAACGTCACGTTGAAGCCGATGAAGATGAGCCAGAAGCTGAGCTTGCCGAGCCGCTCGTCCAGCAGCCGTCCGAACATCTTCGGCCACCAGTAATAGAGCCCCGCGAAGATCCCGAGCATCGAGCCGCCGAAGAGGACGTAGTGGAAGTGGGCGACGACGTAGTAGGTGTCGTGCACCTGCCAGTCGATCGGGAAGGCCGCGAGGAAGATCCCCGAGAGGCCGCCGATCGTGAAGACGCTGAGGAACCCGAGCGCGAACAGCATCGGCGTGTCGAAGTGGATGTTCCCGCGCCAGAGCGTCGCGAGCCAGTTGAAGATCTTCACCCCGGTCGGGACCGCGATCACCATCGACGAGATCATGAAAAAGCCGTTCAGGAAGCTCGGCATCCCGACGGCGAACATGTGGTGAGCCCACACGAGCATCGAGAAGAACGCGATCCCGGCGGTCGAGAACGCGACCGCCCTGTAGCCGAAGATCGGCTTGCGCGCGAACACCGGGATGATCTCCGAGATCATCCCGAAGACAGGGAGGATCATGATGTAGACCTCGGGGTGCCCGAAGAACCAGAAGACGTGCTGGTAGAGGATCGCGCTGCCGTTCTCGTCCGGGTTGAAGAAGTGCGTGCCGGCATTGCGGTCGAGGAGGAGCAGCGTCAGCCCTGCGGACAGGGCCGGCAGCACTGCGACGAGCAGCACGGCGTAGGTGCCGATCGACCAGATGAAGAGCGGCATGCGCGTCCAGCTCATCCCCTCCGTGCGCAGGTTGTGGATCGTGACGATGAAGTTGATCGCACCCGCGAGGGAGGAGATCGTGAGGATGTGCAGCGCGAGGATCCACAGGTCCTGGCCGTTGCCGCTCTGCACCAGCGAGAGCGGCGGATACGCGGTCCAGCCCGACTTGGCGGCGCCGCCCTTGGCGAAGAACGAGAGCAGCAGGACGATCCCGCCGAAGAGGAAGAGCCAGTACGAGAACGCGTTCAGGCGCGGGAAGGCCATGTCGCGCGCACCGATCATCAGCGGCACGAGGAAGTTGCCGAAGCCGGCGAGGATCGGCACGACGACGAGGAAGATCATCGTCGTGCCGTGCATGGTCATGACCTCGTTGTAGGAGTCGCGCGTGAGGAAGTCGCCGTTGGCCTGCGCGAGCTGGGTCCGCATCAGCACCGCCATCAGCCCGCCGGCGAGGAAGAACAGGCCCGAGGTGACGATGTAGAGGATCCCGATCCGCTTGTGGTCGACGGTGACGAGCCAGCTCGCGACGCGGCCGCGCTGCCAGGCGGGGACCGGGGGTTCGGCGTTAACCGCCATTGGCCACCTTCTCCCGCAGGTAGTCCGTCAGCGCTTTCAGCTGGCGCTCGTCCCAGTCCTTGGCGACGGGTGGCATCGCGCCGACGCCGTTGCGGACGATCACCTCCACCGCCTTGGCGTCCTCGAGCAGGCGGTTCCCCGACAGGCGCGGCCCGATGTCGCCCTCTCCGGCGAGCCCGTGGCACTTGGCGCACACGCCGTCGAACGTCTCCTTGCCGAGCTCAGAGGTCCCGGCCTCCTGGGCGCGAGCCTCGTCATCCAGCCATGTCTCGAAGTCCTCCCGCGGCATCGCCTCGACCTGGGCCTTCATCGCGGCGTGCTGGATGCCGCAGAACTCCGCGCACTGGCCGCGATAGGTGCCGGGGGCTTTGGCGTTGAACCACGTCACGTTGGTCTTCCCCGGAATCGCGTCGAACTTCCCGCCGAGGGCCGGGACCCACCAGGAGTGGATGACGTCGAACGTGGGGGCCGTGATCTCGAGCCGGACGGTCTGGCCGACGGGCGCGCGCAGGTTGTCGACCGCGATCACCCCGTTCGGGTAGCGGAAGTTCCAGTAGTAGCGGTAGCCCCTCACCTGGACGTCGACCCGGCCGCCCTGGGCCCCCGCGCTCGGCACATCCTGGATGCCGGGCAGCTTGTAGAAGACGAACGACCCGATCGCGACCAGGATCAGCACCGGCAAGACGGTCCACGCGAGCTCGAGCTTCACGTTGCCGTGGACCTGCGCGCCTTCCTGCGTCCGGTCGCGCCGCCCGCGGCGGTAGCGGAAGATGAACCACAGCAGCGAGCCCTGGACGAGCAGGAAGATCGCCCCCGTGAAGATAGCGACCCAGAAGTAGCTGTCGTTGATCCGCTCGGCATTCGGGGACGCGGGCTCCACGGGTGCGATGCCGCCGTTTCCCGCGAGCGCGGCGCCCGAGAGAGCTAGCGCGCAGAGGAGGGCGACTGCGAGGGACCGGCGCACGGGGTGCCATTGTATGAACGTGACCAAGGCAGTGCGCAGCGGAACCCGCGTCGCGGTCCCGGCCGGGGTCGAACGACCCTTCGAGGTCTACGTCAACGGGGTGGCGCAGCGCGAGGGCGAGGACTTTCGCGTCCGCGGCCGCGAGCTCGTCTTCACCCGGGAGCTGCGCCAGGAGGGCCGTCTCGGCTTCTGGCGGTGGGCGTCGCTCCTCTTCGGTGCGGCCGGTACGTATCGCCAGAACGACGTCGTCGACGTGGCCTACGAGCGGGCCGGGCAGCGCGCCGTGGCGAGCGGCCTGCCGCTCGAGAGCGACTAACGGCCCGTCGCGCGCGTCGCCGCGAGCAGCCGCTCCGCGAGCTCGGGCGTGAGGGCGCCGGGCTCGAGCCGCCAAGCCCAGTTCCCGTAGGCCTCGCCAGGGGTGTTCATGCGGGCCTCGCCGCCGAGGCCGAGCACGTCCTGCGCCGGGATCATGCAGAGCGCCGCCCGAGAGGAGAGCGCCAGCTCGATCAGCTCCCAGGGGTCGCGGTCGGGGAAGTGGCCCCGGAGCGTGTCGGTGTCGTGCGTCGTCGTGTAGATCGCGCGGTGCTCACGGTGGTTCTCGAACCGGTGCGGGCTCGTCTCCGGCCCCTGGAATGCCCACAGGACCACGATCATGCCGGGGAAGCCCAGTGTGTCCCGGAGCTCCTCCACGTCGGGAGTGATCACGCCGAGATCCTCGGCGATCACCGGCAGCGGCCCGAGCTCGGCCTCGGCCGCCCGGAAGAGGGCCTCGCCCGGGCCGGGCAACCAGTGCCCGGTGCGGGCGTCGGTCTCGCCCGCCGGGATCGCCCAGAACTCGGCGAAGCCACGGAAGTGGTCGATCCGCGCGAGGTCGAAGAGCGAAAACGTCCGGCGCAGCCGCTCGATCCACCACCGGTACCGCCCGGCCGCGGCCGCGTCCCAGTCGAAGAGGGGATTGCCCCAGTGCTGGCCGAGCGGGCCTAGCCGGTCCGGGGGCGCCCCCGCCACGAGGCCCTCCAGGAAGAGCTCCGGGTGCGCACGGTGGTCGACGCTGCCCTGGGCGACGTAGATCGGGACATCGCCGATCAGGCGCACGCCTCGCTCCCTCGCATAGTCCCGGAGCGCCGTCCACTCCCGGTCGAACCGGACCTGGTCGGCGGCGCTGCCGCCGGCCCGCTCCCAGTCGCCGATCCAGAACGCGTTCCTGCGCCGGAACGCGTCTCGCTCGCGGGACTTCACGCGCGCGTCCGGGTCGCCGAGCAGCCCCGGCGCGGCCGCGAACGCCGACGACGAGGCGTAGGGCGAGCCGAAGGCGTCCGGCGGCCCGAGCGGCAGCACCTGCCACCAACTCTGCCCCGCCGCCGCGAGCCAGTCGACGAACGCGTAGGCGTCCGGGCCGAGTCGCCCGCCCGGCAGGGAAGTCGGGTGCAGCACGATGCCGCTCGATCGTTGAAGCTCCACTGCGCCTGTTTACCGTTCTCGTTTCGCTGAAAGTCTCGGAACCGTGCCCGCACTCACCGGCAAGCAACCGCCCGCCCGCATCCTGATCCAGGACGTTCGCCCTCAGGTGGACTGCGGACGCTATCCCGTCAAGGTGACACAGGGGGACCCGGTCGCGGTCGAGGCGACGATCTTCAAGGACGGCCACGACATCCTGCGGGCGGTGGTCCGCTGCCGGCCCGCAGGCTCGCGCAAGTGGCTGGAGCGCCCGCTCGAGCCGGTCGGGAACGACCTCTGGCGGGGGACCTTCGAGCCCACCGAGCTGGGCCGCTGGCAGTTCGCCATCGAGGCCTGGGTCGACCGCTACGCGACGCTGCTGGACGAGCTCGAGCGCAAGCTCGCCGCCGGCCAGGCGGATCTCTCAGGCGAGCGCGCGGAGGCCGAGGCGCTCTTCGGGGCGGGGGAGCTCGAGGACTGGCGCAGCGCGGCGCCGAGCCTCGGCGCGAAGGACCGCCACGGCAAGGTCGCGTCCGAAACCCTCGAGGCCGACGTCGAGCGCCTGCGCGCGCGCTTCGGCGCCTGGTATGAGCTCTTTCCCCGTTCCTGGGGCGGCTTCAAGGGCGTCCAGAAGGTTCTGCCGCAGCTCGCCGACCTCGGTTTCGACGTCTTGTATCTGCCGCCGATCCATCCGATCGGCGCCACGAACCGCAAGGGCCGGAACAACGCGCTCGTCGCCGCAAAGGGCGATCCCGGCAGCCCCTGGGCGATCGGGGGCGCCGAGGGCGGACACGACGCGATCCATCCCGAGCTCGGGACGCTGAAGGACTTCGACAACCTGGTCGCGGCCGCGAACGACGCCGGGCTCGAGATCGCCCTCGACTTCGCGATCCAGACCTCTCCGGACCACCCCTGGCTCGAGCAGCACCCGGAGTGGTTCAACCGCCGGCCGGACGGCACGCTCAAGTACGCCGAGAACCCGCCCAAGCGCTATCAGGACATCTACAACGTCAACTTCGACTCGGAGGACTGGCAGGGCCTCTGGGAGGCGCTCCGCGACGTCGTGCTCCACTGGTGCCGCCACGGCGTGCGCGCGTTCCGCGTCGACAACCCGCACACGAAGTCCGTGCCCTTCTGGGACTGGCTGATCCACGAGGTTCGCGCCGAGTTCCCCGAGACCGTCTTCTTCGCCGAGGCGTTCACGCGCCCGGCGATGATGACGGCGCTCGCGAAGATCGGCTTCAGCCAGTCGTACACCTACTTCACCTGGAAGAACACGAAGTCCGAGTTGCAGGAGTTCCTGACGCTGCTGCTCGAGTGGGCGCCGTACTACCGGCCGAACTTCTTCGCGAACACGCCGGACATCCTCCACGAGTACCTCCAGGCGGGCGGCCGCCCCGCCTTCGAGGCGCGGCTCGTGCTCGCGGCGACGCTCTCCCCGTCCTATGGGATCTACTCCGGCTACGAGAACTGCGAGAACGTGGCGGTCGCGCCGGGGAGCGAGGAGTACCTCGACTCGGAGAAGTACGAGCTGAAGCGGCGTACGCTCGACGGTCCGCTGCTGCCGCTCGTGAAGCGGCTGAACGAGATCCGGCGCGCGGAACCCGCGCTGCAGCGGTTCGAGAACCTGCGGTTGCTCGACACGCATGGCGAGCACGTCTTCGCGTACTTGAAGGGAACCGAAGTGGCGGTCGTGGTCAATCTCGATCCCTACCTGGCCCGCGAGGACGTCGTCGTCGTTCCCTCCGATGCCCTGCTCCCCGACGAGTTCCCGGTGCGCGATCTCCTCACGGGCGAGCGGTATCGCTGGCGCATCGGCCGCAACTACGTCGGTCTCGCGCCCGGCCAGTCACATGTGATGAAGATCGGCGCATGAGCGAGCCCGGGCACTGGTTCGAGAGCAATCCGCTGTGGTTCAAGACCGCGGTCTTCTACGAGATCCACACGCGGGCGTTCTTCGACGGCAACGACGACGGCTCCGGCGACTTCCGCGGCTTGCAGCAGAAGCTGGACTACCTCCAGTGGCTCGGAATCGATTGCATCTGGCTGCTCCCGTTCTATCCCTCACCGCTCCGCGACGGCGGCTACGACATCGCCGACTTCTACGGGGTCAACGCGGACTACGGCACGGTCGAAGACTTCCGCGCCTTCGTCGAGGCCGCCCACGAGCGCGGCATGCGGGTGATCGTGGACCTCGTCATGAACCACACCTCGGCGGATCACCCCTGGTTCCAGGAGTCGCGTTCCGACCCCGAGGGGCCGTACGGCGACTGGTACGTGTGGTCGGACACGGACGACCGCTACCAGGACGCGCGGGTCATCTTCGTCGACACGGAGATCTCGAACTGGACGCACGACCCGATCCGCGGGCAGTACTACTGGCACCGCTTCTTCAGCCACCAACCCGACCTCAACTACGAGAACCCGGCGGTGCAGGACGCGATGATCGAAGTGCTGCGCTTCTGGCTCGACCTCGGGCTCGACGGCTTTCGGCTCGACGCGGTGCCCTACCTCTACGAGGAGGAGGGGACGAACTGCGAGAACCTGCCGCGCACGCATGAGTACCTCAAGCGGGTGCGGGCGGAGATCGACGCCAACTATCCCGACACGGTCCTCCTGGCCGAGGCGAACCAGTGGCCCGAGGACGTGGTCCAGTACTTCGGCGACGGGGACGAATGCCACATGGCCTTCCACTTCCCGGTGATGCCCCGCATGTTCATGTCGCTTCGCCGCGAGGAGGCGAAGCCGATGATCGAGATCCTCGACCGGACGCCTCCGATCCCGACGAACGCCCAGTGGGGCCTCTTCCTCCGCAACCACGACGAGCTGACGCTCGAGATGGTCACCGACGAGGAGCGCGACTACATGTACTCCGAGTACGCGAAGGACCCCCGGATGAAGCTCAACCTCGGGATCCGGCGGCGCCTCGCGCCGCTGCTCGACGGCGGTCGGGACGAGATCGAGCTGATGCACGCGATCCTCTTCTCACTCCCAGGTTCACCCGTGCTCTATTACGGAGACGAGATCGCCATGGGCGACAACGTCTACCTCGGCGACCGCGACGGCGTGCGCACCCCGATGCAGTGGACGGGCGACCGGAACGGCGGCTTCTCGCGGGCCGACTTCGCGCAGCTCTACCTGCCGCCGCTGATGGACCCCGTCTACGGCTTTCAGGCCGTGAACGTCGAGGCGCAGCTGCGGACGCC
>JAWVCV010000185.1:0-4512 GCA_033858115.1 Gaiellaceae bacterium | reverse complement strand
GCCCGGCCGCGCGCCGACCACCTGGATCGCGATGTCGCGGTCGGGCTCCTTGCCGGAGAGCCGGATCATCCTGTGCGCGAGGTCGACGATCTTCACCGGCTCGCCCATGTCGAGCACGAAGATCCGGACGCTACCGCCGATCGCACCCGCCTGGACGACGAGCTGCACGGCTTCCGGGATCGTCATGAAGTAGCGCGTCATCTCGGGATGGGTGAGCGTCAGCGGCCCGCCCTTCGCAATCTGGCGGCGGAAGATCGGAATCACCGATCCGGAGGAGCCGAGCACGTTGCCGAAGCGGACGGCGACGAAGCGAGTGGCCACGTCATCGCGGTGGCCGTAGGCCTCGACGATCCACTCGCAGACCGCCTTCGACTGTCCCATCACGGTCTTGGCGTTCACCGCCTTGTCGGTCGAGATGAGCACGAAGCGGTCGGCGCCGAACTCGACCGCCACCTCGGCAACCGTCCTGGTCGCAAGCGTGTTGTTGCGGACTGCCTCGACCGGGTTCGACTCGATCAGCGGCACGTGCTTGTAGGCGGCGGCGTGGAACACGACCGAAGGGCGGTACGTCTCGAAGACCTGGCGCATCTTGGCGCGGTTCTTCACGTCGGCGAGCACGGGCAGCGCGGCAGGGAAGCCGCGCTCGTCGACAAGCTCCCGCTCGATCTCGAACAGCGCCGGCTCGGAGTGGTCGACCAGGATGAGCCGGGCGGGGCCGACCCGGGAGATCTGGCGGCAGAGCTCGGCGCCGATCGAGCCGCCTGCGCCGGTGACGATCACGGTCTCTCCGGAGAGGTAGCCGGCGATCGCGTCGATGTCGACCTCGACCGGCTCGCGGCCGAGCACGTCCTCGACCTCGACCGGGCGGATCTGCCCTGCGAGATTGAGATCGCCCGCGATCAGCTCGTGCAGGCCCGGCAGCGTCTTCACCGGCACGCCCGCCGCGTTCGCGACGTCGACGATCCGCTGGCGCGCGTCGCCGGAGGCGGACGGGATCGCGATCAGGAGCTCGTCCGGGCGGCGGTCCTGGACGATGTGCTGCAGCTCGTCGGTGGTGCCGAGCACCCGGATCCCGTGCAAGCGCAGGTTCTTCTTGCGCGGGTCATCGTCGATCAGCCCGATCGGCGTGTACCCCAGCGAGGGCATCCGCAGCATCTCGCGCAGCATCAGCTGTGCGGCGTCGCCGGCGCCGACGACGATCACCTCCTTGCCGCGCGCGACGATCGAGCGCGTCTGAGGGCGCTCGATGATCGTGCGCGCGAGCATCCTGGAGCCGGCGACGAGCGCCAGCGTCAGCAGGCCGTCGATGATCCAGACGCTGCGCGGTACGGGAGCGTCGTGGATGCTGAAGAAGCTGAAGACGAGGAACGTGACGAGGGAGGCGGCGACGACGCCCCGCGCGGCGCCCCACATGTCCCGAGTCGAGACGTACCGCCACCAGCGGTTGTAGAAGCCGAACAGGCCGAAGACCGTGAGCTTGATCGCCGCGACGAGCCCGAGGATCTCCCAGCTCACGTACCGCTCGTAGTAGCGCGGCAGATCCGGATCGAAGCGGAGCCAGAACGTCAGGTACCAGGCCGCCAGGACGATCGCGAGGTCGGCGCCGACCTGCGGCAGCCGATGGCGGTTGATCGGCGTTCTCATGCTCGGGCCGATACGCCGACGGCGGCGCGGACGACGTCGACGACGTGCTCCTGCTGCTCGGCGGTGATCCCAGCCCAGAGCGGCACGGAGAAGTTCTCGCGCGCGGCCCGCTCGGTCTCGGGCAGCGCTCCCTCCTCGTAGCCGAGATAGCGAAGCGCGGGCTGCAAGTGCAGCGGCGGCAGGTAGTACTCGGCGTTACCGATCTGAGCTTCGGTCAGCGCGGCCCGGATGCGGTCGCGCTCGGGGGAGCGGCAGACGAAGAGGTGATACACGTGGCCCGGCTCCTCGATGGGGATCTCGCAGAGATCGCCGAGGCCGAGCTCCGCATAGCGGGCGGCCGCCTCGCGGCGGGCCGCTGTCCAACCGTCGAGCTCCCGGAGGAAGATCCGCAGCGCAGCCGCCTGGATCTCGTCCAGTCGTGAGTTGTAGCCCACGTACTCGAACGTCTTCTTCGCCTTCGAGCCGTGGAATCGCAGCATCCGGATCCGCTCGGCGAGCGCCTCGTCCCGCGCGGCGACAAGGCCGCCGTCACCGAGGCCGAAAAGGTTCTTCGTCGGATAGAAGCTGAAGGTGGAGGCGACGCCTGTACCGGCGACCTCCGGCGAGCCGAACGCCTGGGCGGCGTCCTCGATGATCGGTAGGCCGAGCTGCTCGAGCTCCGGCAGCGGCGCGGGCCGTCCGAACAGGTGCACCGGCATGATCGCCCTGGTGCGGTCGGTGAGCTTCCGCTCCACGTCGACCGGGTCGAGGTTGAGCGTGACCGGGTCGATGTCGGCGAACACCGGCGTCGCCTCGCGCCGTGCAATCGCCTCGGCGGTCGCGTAGAACGTGAACGCCGGGCAGATGACCTCGTCGCCGCGTCCGATCCCGAGCCCGTCCAGCACGAGCACGAGCGCATCGGTGCCATTCGCGACGCCGATCGTCTCCGGGACGCCGAGATACTCTGCCGCCTCGCGCTCGAAGGCCGAGACGTTGGGCCCGAAGACGAACTGGCCGCTTTCGAGCACGTCCGCGAACGCCTGCTTCAGCTGGGGAATGAGCGGCGCGTACTGCGCCTTGACGTCGACGAGTGCGATCTTCACGGAAAGGCCAGTTTAGCGAGGCTCAGGCGAGCTTCCCGCCCGCCTGCGGAGGAACTTCCACGCGAGGAAGGCGGCCCCTGCCGCGAGCGTGGCGACGATCGCGTAGTCGACATAGTGGAACGCGTGGTGGAACTCCTCCCACTTCGAGCCAAGCGCCCAGCCGACCCCGGCAAGGGCGAAGCACCAGATCGCTGACCCGACCAGCGTGAGGACGTTGTAGCGGCCCAACGGCGCCCGGAAGACGCCCGCCGGGATCGAGACGAACGAGCGGACGACCGGCGTGATCCTGCCGAGGAAGACCGCCCAGTCGTCCCAGCGCTCGAACCAGCGCTCGGCACGGTCGAGCTTTCGCTCGTCGAGGTGGAGCCAGCGCCCGTGTCGCGCCAGGAACGGCCGGCCGCCGCGCGCGCCGATCCACCAGCCGCCTGCCGAACCGAGCGAGTAGCCGATGGTTCCGGCAAGCGCGATCCCGAGGTACGCAGGCAGCCCCGGCTCGAGCACCCAGCCGAACAGCCGCACCTGCTGCCCCGCGAACGCTCCCGAGGCGACCGCCCCGCCGTAGACCATCACCGCCTCGCTCGCCGCCGGGAAGACCGCGTCGAGCAGCATCAGCAGGAAGACGGCGTAGAGACCGTGGTCGCCGACCACGGTCGTGAGGAAGTCCGTGAGCCTGGCGAGGATCGAGGCGACCGGCACCGGACAGAGGTTAGCCGGGTGGCTTCGTCTGCTTCTTCTTGACCGGCGCGGCGCGGATGACGCGGAATGGCTTCGTGGCCAACTCGACCGCACCGAGCTCGTTGGTCGCGCGGAAGCGGATCCGGTAGAGACCGCCGTAGACCAGGGAGCGGCGGATCAGGCCAGTCCAGGTGACGCGGACCCGTCCTGCCTCGGCGCGGCGGGCAGCGATGGCGCCGATGCTGACGCCTGACGCCGTCTCCACGGACGCGCGCAGCTGGGAAGGCCGCGTCAGCGTCGCGCCCGCAGAGATCGACTGCTTGCCCTTCGGCCGGACGACGAGCGTGCGGCGAGAGAGGGCCGCGGAGCCGAGCGAGTTGTTGACCGTGAAGCTCTGCGCGGTCTGGGACGGGCGCGCCAGGTCGTCGGTGGCGTTGACGGTCAGCTGCCAGCGTCCCTCCGCCGGGGCCTCCGGGGCCACAGCGGGATCGGCAGGAACGGGCGGAAAGGCGATCGGGTAGATGCCCGGGTCCTTGAGCCCCGTCTCCGTGAAGGCAACCGTGCCGTCGGGCGCGGTCAGGGTCGCGGTCACCGTCGACGGGCGCACGACCTTGTACGTCAGGGGCTGCTGCGTCTCCTCAACGCCGTCGCCGTTGGGCGAGATCACAGGCAGGACACCCGGCGCGTAGACGCCGAAGTACATGAGCTGCAGCGTGTTCGAGACCGGACGCTCCCCACCGGGGTCGGACGGGCGGTTGAGCAGCTTCCCGTTGAACGCGAGCGACGACGAGCCACCGCCGTCGAAGCCCGAACCGGTCACGGCGCCGAGCCGCACCATCGTCTGCGCGAGCTCGAAGTTCGTCATCCCGACGCTGTAGCCGGGCCGGCGACCGTCGGTGACGACCATCAGGATCCGGCCGTCGGCCAGCTGTCCGACACCCGTGCGCGGGTTCCGGGGAGCAAGCTGGCTGGACGTGAACGCTTCCTGGGCGCGGAACACCGGTCCACCGTTGCGCACGAGCACCGGCCCGCCGCCGACCGCGTCGGCTACGCCCGTCCACTCGGGCCGGAAGATGATCCGCAGCGCCACGGTCGACCCCACGTCCACCTC
>JAWVCV010000184.1:0-10369 GCA_033858115.1 Gaiellaceae bacterium | reverse complement strand
GGCGACGCTGCTGCTCGGCGAGTCGCGCACGATCGAGGCGCGCGGCCAGCGGGTGCAGATCGCCGGCGTCGCACCGCGTCCGGGGGCGCCCGCTCCGGAGCCAGACGACGCCGCGGCACTGAGGCTTCTGCTCTCGCACTACCCGCGCCTGCGCGCCAAGGGATACCAGCTCGTGCTCTCGGGCCACATGCACGCCGGCCAGATCGTCCTGCCCTACCCCGGCGGCAAGCTCCGGTTCGCCCATCTGCGTTCCCGGCTCACCGAAGGCCTCTACCACGAGGCCGGCGTCACGCTCCACGTCTCGCCCGGCCTGGGGACGACCTTCATCCCCTTCCGGTTCTTCGCCCGGCCCGAGGTGACGGAGCTCACTCTAAGATCAAGGTCGTAGTGGAAGGACAGTCCCTGATCTCGCCCGACGTGCTCGCCACCTACGCCGCCGATGCGGCACGCGAGGTCGAGGGAGTCCAGGACCTGGTCGGGAAGGGCGTCAAGGTCGCCCGGGACGAAGGACGGGTCGGAGTCGAGCTCCACCTCGCTCTCGCCTGGGGCGCGAACGCGGCGACGGTGGGGGTCGAGGTGCAGACCCACGTCGCCGACTGCCTCGCGCAAATGGCGGACGTTCGTCCCGAGACCGTCGACGTGGTCGTGGACGAGTGGCACAGCGCGTCGTCGGCCTGACCGGCGCCACGCTCGAGCGGGCGCCGGCCGTCTGCCAGACGTGCGTCTGGTGGCAGTCGCGCGGGGCACGGACTGCGTCCAAGGAGCGCTGGGCGGAGCGGATCGAGGACGACTGGGGCGCGTGGGGAGCGCTCTACCGGGACGACGACGGCAGGCTGCTTGGCTCGATCCAGTACGGTCCGGCGCAGCTCTTTCCTCGTGCAGCCGAGCTGCCGGCCGGGCCTCCGACCGACGACGCCGTGCTCGTGACGTGCCTCTATCTCGTCTCGAGCGCGACCTTGTGGGTCGAGCAGTCGCTCTTCCTCGCCGCGATCGGTGAGGCGCGCGACAAGGGCGCGAAGGCGCTTGAGGCGTTCGCGTACCGCTACCCGGAGGGAGAGTCGGCCTACAAGCGGTTCCTGGTCCATCGCACCGTCTTTCCGCGCGATTTCCTGGCCGACTTCGGCTTCGAGACCGTGCGGGTGCAGGGCCGCGTCGAGCTTGCCCGGCTCGAGCTCGGCGGGCTCGCTGCGGTGGCGGAGGGAAAGCGGGCGAGCGTGCTCCGGGTCGTCAAAGAGGCGTTCGCGCCGGCGCCGGTCCCGCAGCGGCCCTAGCCGCAGCGGCTCGAGCCGGCGTCGGTGAAGCTCGAGCCGGCGACCGGGACGAAGCGCCAGTCGTAGGCGTCCGGGCGCAGGGTGAGCCGGAGGACGCCGTAGGTATGCGCGTTCAAGACCTCGGAACCGGGGAGGCGGCGCGGCGCCGGGTAGAGGCTGCGCCCGCCGGTGCCGACCACGAACGAGCGAATCCCGGAGACCGGCCGAAAGCGCTCGTAGTGGTGGTCGTGCGCGGCGAGCACGACGTCGGCCCCGGCGTTCGCCAGCGTCCTCCAGAGCGGATCGATCGTCCGGTCTGGGCCGTGCAGCCCGGAGCTGAACCGCGGGTGGTGGAAGTAGGCGAGCGTGCAGAGGGCGGGCTGCTCCGCCAGGACGCCGGACAGCCACCGCTGCTGCGGCGACCCGTCGGCACAGCCCCCGGCCGGGCGGCAGTTCGAGTTGAGCACGACGACGAGCCAGGAGCCGAGGCGGTACGAGTAGTAGCCCCGCCGCGGGAGCCCGAAATACGCTCGCGCAGGAGCCGCGTCGGGCGTGAAGTACTCGTGGTTCCCGAGCGCGGCCCGCGTCCGGCCGCGAAAGCGACGCCAGGCATAGCACTGCTCGAACTCTGCACTCGTCCCGCGCTCGTAGACGGCGTCGCCGAGCACCGCGACTGTCCCCGGCATCCTCGCGACGAGCGCGGCCGTCGCTTCGTCGGCGGAGGAGCGGCACGACGCGATGTCGCCGGCCGCCACGAGGGTGGGCGCAGGAGCCAGGAGCGAGAGCGCGGTGGCGAGTGCGGCGACGATCAGCGAGCCGTGGTCACGCCGCGACTCGGTGCTGGGCGAGCAGCAGCTCAGCGATCTGGATCGCGTTGAGCGCCGCCCCCTTGCGCAGGTTGTCGCCGACGACGAAGAGGGCGAGGCCGTTCTCGCTGGTCGGGTCCTTCCGGACGCGGCCGACGAGGACGTCGTCCCCGCCTGCTGCGGCGCCGGGGGTCGGGAACTGCTCCAGCCGGATCCCGGGCGCCGTCGAGAGGATCGAGGTGGCCTGCTCGGCGGAGAGCGGCTCGTGCGTCTCGATCCAGATCGCCTCGGCGTGGCCGACGAGGACGGGCACCCGCACGCACGTTGCGCTCACGGGCAGCGCCGGCAGCTCGAGGATCTTGCGGCTCTCCTCGCGCAGCTTCTCCTCCTCGTCGAACTCGACCCCGTCGAAGTCCCAGTCCATGCGGAGGTCGTTGTCGTCCTGCGGCTGGGCGCGCAGCCGCTCCATCGCCTGCGCCCCGGCGCCGGAGACAGACTGGTAGGTGGCAACGCGGACGCGGGCCAGTCCCGCCGCGTCGTGCAGCGGCTTGAGCGCGCAGGTGAGCGGGATCGCGCAGCAATTCGGATTCGCGACGATGCCCTGGTGCTCGGCGGCGCGAACGCCGTTCACCTCCGGGACGATGAGGGGAACACCGGGCTCGAGCCGGTAGGCGGCCGACTTGTCGACGACGACTGCGCCGCCACGGACCGCGTGCGGGACGAGCTCGCGGCTCGCGGACGTGCCGACCGAGAAGAGGCAAAGGTCGAGGTCGCCCGCTGCGAGCGCCTCTGGGGTGGCCTCTTCGACGATCGTGCCGTGGAGCTCCTTCCCCGCGGATCGGGCCGACGCGAACAGGCGCACGTCGCGGTAGCCGCGCTCGCGCAGCAACTCGATCGTGATCGAGCCGACTGCGCCGGTTGCGCCGACGACGCCGATCCGCGGACTAGCCAAGCTCGAACGCCTCGTGGAGCGCCCGCACGGCGCGGTCGACGTCGCTGGACGGGACGTGGCACGCGATCTTGATCGGCGACGTGGAGACGACCGGAGCCTCGATCCCTGCCGCCTCGAGCGTCGCAAACGTCTTCGCGGCGACGCCCGGATGGCTCTTCATGCCGGCGCCGACGAGGCTGACCTTGCCGAGGTCGTCCCGCGAGCTCCACGAGACGCCGAGGCCGTCGAGCGTGCGCGAGGCGTCCTCGCGATCCTCGACCGGCGCCGAGAAGACGATCTCCGGACCTGTCTGGAGGATCGTGTCGACGTTGACGGACGCCTCGGCGAGGGCGCCGAACAGGCGCGCCGGCGCCGCGCCGTCGACCCGGTAGACGGTCTCTTCCCGTTGGTGCACCACGCCTGAGATCAGTGCCTTCTCGAGCATCTCCACGTCCTCCTCCTCGATCCACGTCCCGTCTCCTTCTTCGAAGGATGAGCGCACGTGGAGCCTCACATTGTGACTACGCGCGACCTCGATCGAGCGGGTGGCCAGCACGCGGGCCCCGGAGGACGCCATCTCCAGCATCTCGTCGAAGCTGACGCGTGTGAGCTTGCGGGCCGAGCTGACGACGCGGGGGTCGGCCGAGTAGACGCCGAGCACGACGGTGTAGATCTCGCAGTGGTCGGCGCCGAGCGCCGCCGCGAGCGCGACCGCCGTCGTGTCGGAGCCGCCGCGGCCGAGCGTCGTCACTTCGAAGTCGGTCGAGACGCCCTGGAAGCCGGCGACCAGCACGATCGTCCCCTCGTCCAGCGCCTCGTGGATCCGCCGCGCTCGGACCTCGACGATCTTGGCCTTGCCGTGCACGGTGTCCGTGACGATCCCCGCCTGCGAGCCGGTCAGCGAGATCGCCTCGTGACCGAGGTCGTGGATTGCCATGGCGGCGAGGGCGCAGGAGATCCGCTCGCCGACCGAGACGAGCATGTCGAGCTCGCGCGGATGCGGCGTGTGGGAGACCTCGTGGGCGAGCTCGAGCAGCTCGTCGGTTGTGCGTCCCATGGCCGAGAGCACGCCGACGACGCGATGGCCGTCCTCCCGCGCAGCGACGAGCCGCGCCGCGACGCGCCTGAGCTTCTCGGGGTCGGCGACTGAGCTGCCGCCGAACTTCAGCACGAGCGTGCCGAGGTGGGGCGCCTGGGCGTCCGCATCGACGGACGGAACGGCTTCGTACTCGGTCGCAGCCATCGCCGGCGAGTGTAGATGAGGCTCCGGGAACGACACGAAAACGCCTCAGAAAACACTGAACCGACGAACCCGAGGGCCCGTCGGTTCAGTGGAGGAAATCTAGAACGGCGCCGGGCAGGCGTCAACGCGGCCGCCGGTGAAAAGACGCTCTTTGCGAGAAAATTAGATCTCGCGGCGGCCGGCGAGCGCGCGTCCGAGCGTGACCTCGTCCGCATACTCGAGATCGCCGCCCACAGGCAGGCCGCTGGCGAGGCGCGTCACCGTCGCGCGGTCGCGCAGCCTGTCCGCGAGATAGGCCGCGGTCGCCTCGCCGGTCATGTTCGGGTTCGTGGCCAGCACGACCTCCGAGATCTCGCCGCCCTCGACGCGGCGCAGCAGCCCGTCGATGCGCAGATGCTCGGGCTCGACGCCGTCGAGCGGCGACAGGGAGCCGCCCAGCACGTGGTAGAGGCCCCGGTACTCGTGGGTGCGCTCGAGTGAGATCACGTCGGCCGGCTGCTCGACCACGCAGACGACGGTGCGATCGCGACGTTGGTCGAGGCAGATCGAGCAGAGCTCCTCCTCGGTCAGGTTGCCGCACTCGCGGCAGAAGCGGACGCGCTCCTTCACCTCGACGATCGCGCCGGCGAGAGCCAGTGCCTCGTCCTTGCCGGTCGAGAGGAGATGGAAGGCGAGTCGCTGCGCGGTGCGGGACCCGATCCCGGGCAGGCGCGTGAGCTGCGCCACGAGGTTGTCGACCGAGGGGCTCAGCATCCGTCCAGCCTAGCCGTCCGTTCCGGACGTGCCCGGGCTCAGCTGCGCGGCTGCACGGGCTGAGGCTGGCCGCTCGGCGGCGGCAGCAGGCCGTTCAGCTGGGCCCAGCGCGCCGCCTCGGTGCGGTTGGCGACGCCGAGCTTCCGGTAGACGTTCGAGAGGTGGAACTTCACCGTCTGCTGGGTCACCCACAGCATCTTCGCGAGCGCCGCGTTGGAGTGGCCCTCGGCCACGAGCCGGAGGATCTCCCGCTCGCGCGGCGTCAGGTGCAACACGTGCGCCTCGGAGCCTGCTTCCTGTCGGAACAGGCCGGGCGACGCCGGCATCGGCAAGTAGACGGACGGTCGAAACGCCTGGCGGACCGCGGTCGCGAGGTCGTCGGGATGCGCGGTCTTGACGACGTACGCGGACGCTCCGGCTGCGAGGGCCCGGTCGATGTGCTCCGGGCCGGTGAGCGACGACACGACGACCACGCGCAAGTCCGGGATGCGCTCGCGCGCGTGCGCGATGCACGCGATCCCGTCCATCTCGCCGTCGTTCATCTCGATCCCGGTCAGGAAGAGGTCGGGCCGGTGCTTGGCGATCAGCTCGAGCGCACGCGAAGGCGCGGTCGACTTGCCGCTCACGTGAACCTCGATCCGGGCGAGGATCCCCTCGACCGCCTCGAGCCACAGTGGTTGCCGGTCCAGGAGCACCGCAGTATGCCCGCTCTCGAGCACCAAAAAGGCCGCCTCTCTCTTTCCTCTCTCCCATTCCCCAACCTTCTGAGGAGGCCGGACTGTACTCCAGCATGTGGACAAGGACAAGGCTAGCCCGGCAGAACTACCCGCTTATCAGGAAAAAACCTGGGGATTAGTTGTGGAGAACTCGGGGCTGCCGCGCTTAGAGGCCGGGGAGGCCGAGCCCACCCAAGCCGCCGGGCAGCACCCCTTGCATCTTCGATTCCATCAGCGCGCTCGCCGAGCGAAGCGCCTCGTTCACCGCTGCGAGCACGAGGTCGGCGAGCAGCTCCGGGTCCTCCGGGTCGATCGCCTTCGGGTCGATCACGATCCCGACGATCTCGCCGCCACCGGTCGCCTTCACCGTCACCATCCCACCGCCGGCGGAGGCCTCGACGATCTCGTTCGCGGCCTGCTCCTGCAGCTGCTGCATCTGCGATTGCATCTCCTGCGCCTGCTGCATCAGCTTGTTCATGTCGAACTTGCTCACGGTGTCTCCAGACTCATAGGGGCTCCTCTACCTCCTGGGCGTCGAACGTCTCCTTGAACATCGAGATCAATGCGTCCTCGGTCAGCTCGTCGTCCTCTTCCTCGGCCGCATCCTCGCCCTCGCCGAGCGCGAGCGTGACCGCGAGTCTGTGGCCCGTCACCTCGTAGAGAGCCTCGCGGATGACGCCGACGTTCTTCGGCTCCTCCGCCTGCCGGCGGTGGAAGTCGGCGGTCGCGGGGAACTCCAGCGTCAGCATCTCGTCGTCGAGCGCGGCGGGGCGCGCCTCGCCGAGCAGGGACGCGACCGGGATCGAGCGGGACTGGACGGCTGGAAGCACCGTCCGCTGCCACGCTTCCTGGAGCTGCTCGAGCGCGAGCGGCGGCGCCGCCACCGGCGCAGCTTCCGTGGGCCCAGCTTCCGTGGGCCCAGCTTCCGGCGGCGCAGCGTGCGGGGCGGCTGTGGCCGGCCGGGCTGCTTCGGCCGGCGGGGCCGGCGTCGAGGTGGCCACAGGAGCACCCGTGAGCCGCTGCTCGAGCTGCTCGACCCGGAACGCAAGCGACTCGCGTGAGAGGTCGGAGCCGGGGTTCGTCACCTTTACGAGCGCCAGCTCGAGCGGCAGCCGCGGGTCGGCGCCCTGGCGCGAGTCCTCGACCGCGACCGCGAGCAGGTCGCAGAGCCGGAGCACCGTGGGCGCCGGCAGCTGGTTCGCCTGCTCCCGCAGCCGCTCGCGCGTCTCGTCGGTGACGGGCAGCGAGTCGGGCACGTGTCCCATGTGCTGGACGAGCAGCAGATGCCGCAGATGCTCGAGCAGATCGGTGACGAGCCTACCCAGGTCCTGACCCTGCTCGGCGAGCTCCTCGAGGAAGACGAGCGCGCCCGCGGTGTCACGGTCGACGATCGCGTCGCAGAGGCGGAAGAGCGCGTCCTCCTCCACGGTGCCGAGCAGCTGGAGGACCGACTGGACGTCGATCGTGTTCCCGGTCGCCGAGGCGAGCTGGTCGAGCGTCGAGACGGCGTCGCGGAACGAGCCGCGCGCACCGCGCGCGATCAGCGCGAGCGCCGCGTCGGGCACGTCGATCCTCTCCGCGTCGGCGATCCGACGCAGCACGCGCACGAGCTCGGGGAGCCTGGGCCGCGCGAAGGCGAACGTCTGGCAGCGTGAGCGGACGGTGGGGAGGACCTTCGCGAGGTCGGTCGTGCAGAAGACGAAGACGAGGTGCGGCGGCGGCTCTTCGATCAGCTTCAGCAGCGCGTTCCAGGCGGCGTCGGTGAGCTGGTGCGCCTCGTCGAGGATGTAGACCTTGTAGCGCCCCTCGGCCGGCTGCAGGATCACGCGCTCTCGGATCTCGCGGATGTCGTCGATCCCGCGCTGCGAGGCGGCGTCCATCTCGATCACGTCGAGCGACGTGCCGTTGGCGATCGCGACGCACGCGTGGCAGACCTTGTCGGGCGTGGGGGTCGGGCCCGCTTCGCAGTTGAGCGCCTTGGCGAGGATGCGTGCCATCGAAGTCTTGCCGGTGCCTCGGGGGCCTGCGAAGAGGTACGCCTGCCGCAGCTGGCCGAGCTCGATCGCGTTCCGCAGCGTCCGGACGACCGCTTCCTGCCCGACCACGTCGTCGAAATCCTGCGGTCGGTAGGTGCGGTAGAGCGCCGTCACGACTCCGATCTTAGTGCAGGGTCACCGGTCTACTGCTCGATGGGTCCACTCGCATCGCATCTCGAAGACCTGTCGCGGCCACTCGAGCAGATTTCAGTTTTCGACAAATAGGGCTACACTCGTTGTCGGCAGCGTCATGCAAGAGGGAAGTGTGATGAGGCTCCACTCCAGCATCGCTGGGTGCGACGTCCGTCCTCAGCGGCGGGCGACGAGCCCGCGGTCTTTTGTCTTACGACCGCATCGGGGGTCTCGCAAAGTGGATGCCGTGCAAGCTCAGGAGCTTGATGCCACACAGAAGGTGAGCGTCGGCCGCCAGGCGCTGCGCCGAAAGGTGAACGAGCGCATCAGGGCGCTGCATCGGGAGTATGCGGCGGCGCAGTACGAGGTCTTCTGTGAGTGTGGCCGCGTGCGGTGCAACGACCGGGTGGTGGTCGCGGCGGAGGCATACGACGAGCTCCGTCGAGTTCCGAGTCGCTCGCTCGTGACGCCGGCGCATGCCGGGGGAGCAGACCGTGTCGTCGGCACCTACGACGGCTTCCTCGTCGTCGAGGGCTGGAGGGTCTGACGGCGTGCACCGTCCGCTGACGATCGAGCTCGCCGACGAGACCCTCGTCGAGGCGCTCCGGCCGCATCTGCAGCCGTTCGACGTCGATACGGTCGAGGTCGAAGACCACTGGGAGCTGCGGATCCAGCTGGTCGAGCGAAATCCGGAGAGCCGCGTCGTGAATGCGCTCAATGCCATCGACGAGTGGCTGCTGACGGCTGCCGTGGAGTCCGTCCGCGTCCATCTCGACGGCAGCTCCTACACGCTGCACGTGCCGCCGCGAACGGCCCGGACGCGCGTCGGCTAGATTGTGTGAAGTGGTGCGAGCAGCCTGCGGCGCCTTGAGACGGAAGGAACGGGCACATGCGCGGCGAGATGCTCTGGTTCAACGAAGCGAAGAACTACGGCTTCATCAGCACCGACGAGGGTGAGCGGCTGTACGTGCCGGGCGCCGGGTTCCTCCCGGGCAAGCCCCCGGAGGGACGCTGCGCCGGGCTGAAGGTCGCCTTCGAGCGCGAGGAGGCCGAGGACGGGAACCAGGCCTTCGCCGTCACGCTCGTGCAGGAAGCGGTCGGCGGGCGCGCCCGCCGCCACCGCGCCAACCGCGGCTGAGGCTGGAGGCCGAAAGGTGACCCCGGTCTCCCGCGTCGTGCTGCGCGTCCTCGGAATCGGCGCTCTCGTCGCCGGCGGGCTGGCCGTTGCGCTGGCGGCGCTCATCGCAACGATCCTGATCGGCCCGCTGGTCTTCTGGCTCGCGTGGCACGCGCTCGATTTTGCGGCCGCAGTGGGTCTGCCGGAGCTGGGCTTCTGGGGCATCGTGCTGGCGACGCTCTTCCTCGTCGTCAGTTGGTTCGGGAAGGTCGCGATCACAGCGATCGTCTTCCTGGTCGAGCCCGCCTGGTTCGACGGTGCCGCCGAGGTTCGCTGGCCGGAGCCGACGTTCCGCAACTTCGTCGCCGTGGCCCTGCTTGCGCTGCTCGCGTCGCGTCCGCACGCGCATGCGCACGAGCGCACTCGCCGCGTCCCACGCTGAGCAAGCTCACGCGTCCGCGCCAGAGCGGTCTCAGTCGACGGGGGGAGCTGCGGCGTACTCCTCGTCGGTGACGTGATCGCCCCAGGCCGCGGGGTTGCCGTCCTCGCCGACGTCGAGCATCGCGAGGTGGGTCATGAACCGCGTCGGCGCGGCGCCGTGCCAGTGCTCCTCGCCCGGCTCGAAGAAGACGCGGTCGCCGGGATGGACGACCTCGATCGGGCCGCCACGCCGTTGGGCGAGGCCGATGCCCTCGACGACGTAGATCGTCTGGCCGTTCGGATGCGTGTGCCAGGCGGTGCGCGCCCCCGGCGTGAAGTGGACGCTGCTCGCGCTCAGCCGCGAGCCTCCCGCCGGTGTGGCAACGCCGTCGATGAAGACGGAACCGGTGAACCAGTCACTCGGCCCGGCCACGGTCTCGCTGGTATTCCTCGTGACCTGCATCGTGGAACCAATTGTCGCAGGCCAGCCTGAGAGCTGGGGACGACGTTTGCTTCGGAGCCCGATACGAAAGGGAGGCCTATGCGCGCAACCGTCATGTACGGCGCCGGCGACGTCCGCGTCGAGAGCGTCCCCGACGCTCGCATGGTCGAGCCCACCGACGCCCTCGTCCTCGTCACGCGCGCCGCGATCTGTGGCAGCGACCTCTGGCCGTACAAGTCGATGGAGCCCACCGAGTCCGGCCGCCGCATGGGGCACGAGTTCATCGGCGTGGTGGAGGATGTGGGCGCCGACGTCCGTACCGTCAAGCCCGGCGACGTCGTCCTCGCGCCGTTTGCGTGGTCGGACGGCACGTGCGAGTTCTGCCAGGAGGGCCTTCACACCTCGTGCCTCCACGGAGGCTGGTGGGGCGGGACCGACCTCGACGGAGGCCAGGGCGAGGCCGTGCGCGTCCTCCAGGCGGACGGCACGCTCGTCGCCCTGCCCGTCGGCAGAGACGACGGGC
>JAWVCV010000183.1:0-3262 GCA_033858115.1 Gaiellaceae bacterium | reverse complement strand
CGCCCCCGGGGCTGCGGGTAGAGATCCATCAGCGCGCGCTCCTCCTTGGGCACGCCGACGCGGACCGGCAGCCCCAGGCCCTTCAGATCCGGTGGCAGCAGCGGATGGTCGTGGGTCCAGACTCCCTGCGAGAGCAGGTACGCGAGGTCGCGCGCCCGGTCGGGCGGAGCGTGGTGCTCGAGCAGCTGGCGCGCGAGCACCCCCATCTGACGGAGCGCCTTCCGCGCCGTGTCGGCCAGCAGCAGCGTCTGGTCGTCGTGCCGCCCCGGCCTCGACGCGACCTCGACGAGCGACGCAGCCGCATACTGCCCCAGCTGCGGATCGATCGGGCCGAGGGCGGCGTGAGGGTCGAGCACGATCTCGTCCGCCGCCAGCGCGATCAGCGTCCCGCCGCTCATCGCGTAGTGCGGGACGATCGCGACGACCTTGCCGTCGTGGTCGCGCAGCGCCTTCGCGATCTGGCTCGCGGCGAGGACGAGCCCGCCGGGCGTGTGCAGCACGATCTCGATCGTCCGGCCCTTCTCCGTGCTCCGGATCGCACGCAGCACGCTCTGGGAGTCGTCGATGTCGATGTACCGCACGAGCGGGAAGCCGAACAGCGACATCGTCTCTTGCCGGTGGATCAGCGTGATCATCGTCGCGCCGCGCTTCTTCGCGAGCACCCCGAGCGCTCGACGCCGCGAGGCCGCCAGCACCTGCCGCTGCACGAGCGGCTGCAGCGAGCTGAGGATGAAGAAGATCCAGAGTAGGTCGAGCGGGCTCGTGGTCGCGAGCAGCAAGTCAGGGAGTAGTCGCCCCGTTGCGGGCAGGTTGGCTTCCGAGGGTCACGTCGAGCTTCAGGCGCTTCGTGCCGCGGTAGACCTCGACGCTGATCCGGTCGCCGGGCTTCTTCTCGGCCAGGATGCCGAGCAGGTCGCTGGTGCTCTCGACGGGACGGCCGTCGACGGCGACGATGATGTCGCCGCCGACTCGATAGCTCTGCCCGTCGATGACGACGTTCCTCTCGCCGGCCTTGATCCCGGCCTGTGCAGCAGCGCTTGCCTTGACGACGGTCTCCACGATCAGGCCGTTCTCGACGGGAAGGTTCAGCGTCTTCGCGACATCGGGCGTCAGCTCCTGAACGCCGATGCCGAGATAGGCGTGCGCGACGTGACCGGTCGCGATCAGCTCGGCGGAGACCTTCCTGACCGTGTTGCTCGGAACGGCGAAGCCGATGCCGATGTTGCCCTCGCTCCCAGCGGTGGCGATCTGCGAGTTGACGCCGATTACGTTCCCTTTCAGGTCGAGCAGCGGCCCGCCGGAGTTGCCGTGGTTGATCGCCGCGTCCGTCTGGATCGCCTGGGCGATGGCGAACCCATTCGGCGCCTGGATCTCGCGATGGAGCGCCGAGATGATCCCCGCCGTCACGGTTCGATCGAGCCCGAGCGGGTTGCCGATCGCGGCCACCCACTGCCCGACTTGCACCTGGTCGGAGTTCGCGAGCCGCAGCGGTTTCAACGCCTGCTCCGAGGCGCGCACCCTGAGGATTGCCAGATCGGTCGACGGGTCGGTCCCGACGACCTTGGCCGCGAGGCTGTCGTTGTTCGAGAAGCTCACCGAGACTCGCCGAGAGCCCGCGACGACGTGGTAATTCGTGGCGACATAGCCCCGCCGGTCGAGCACGAACCCCGAGCCCAGGGCTGTCCCCTCTTGCGGCTGCCCGGTGAGCGGATCGGTGGCGACCTGGATCGACGTGATCTGGACGACACTCGGTGCCGCCCCGGCGTAGACCCTGGCAATCGACTCGTCCGTGAGGGAGGACGGTGACCGAGCCGGCGACGCCTCGGTGGTGGTCGCGGTCGTGCTGTCGTCGTCGCCGAGACCGTCGACCAGGGCGACGGTCCCCAGGCTCGCTCCCGCGCCGACGAGCGCGGCAATCAGTACGGCGGCTGTGAGCCTGGTAAGCCCAACAGAGAGAGTGTCCCGCCGTCGGGCTTGACAAAACACTTACCGAAGCTTCACGGCAATCCCCTTTTCAGGGGAGAACCTGTCCGCTCTACTGGACGAAGTACCGGAGTACACGACCGGAGGACCTGATGGCTGCGGCAGGACTGATCAAGCAGGAGACCGAGCAGGAGCGGATCGAGCGGTGGCGGGCCGAGGAGCTCGAGCGCGCCGGGTTCGAGGCCAGCGCCGCCTCGCTGCTCGCGACCCGCGCCGACGTCGATCTCCACTACGCGATCGACCTGCTCCGGAACGGGTGCGAGCCCGAGCTCGCCCTCCAGATCCTTCTCTAAGCACGACGTCTGCAAGTCCCGGCAGAATGCGCTCTGCCGTGAGGCTCTTCGCATCCATCCCCTCGCCGTCGTCCGGCACGCTCGAGATCGGGCCGATCACGATTCACATGTACGGGCTGATGCTGCTCGCCGGCATCGCCGCGTGCATCTGGATCACCGGCCGCCGCTGGGTCGCCCGCGGCGGCGACTGGGACTTGATCTTCCGCGTCGCCGTCTGGGGCGTCGGCGCGGGCATCGTCGGCGCCCGCCTCTACCACCTCGCCACCAGCTGGAGCGAGGTGCCGGACCAATGGTGGGGACCGTTCGCGGTCTGGGAGGGCGGTCTCGGGATCTGGGGCGGGATCGCGGGCGGCGTCCTCGTCGGCGGCTACGTCGCCCACCGCTCCGGCGCCAGCGTCACGAAGCTCCTGGACGCGGCTGCGCCGGGCCTGCTCGTCGCGCAGGCGATCGGCCGGGTCGGAAACTGGTGGAACCAGGAGCTCTTCGGCAAGCCGACCGACCTCCCCTGGGGCCTCGAGATCCAGACGTCGCGGCGGCCCGACAACTATCTCTTCGACGAGACGTTCCACCCGACGTTCCTCTACGAGGCGCTCTGGAACCTCGGCGCGGCCGCGCTCCTGCTCGTGCTCGACCGCCGCTTCCGCTTCCGGCCGCCGGCGCTCTTCGCCCTCTACATCTCGCTGTATACGGCGTTCCGCTTCTATCTCGAGACTATCCGCATCGACCCGTCGGAGGAGATCGCCGGCATGCGGGTGAACGCCTGGGTGTCCCTCATCCTCTTCGTCGCCTCGACGCTCTTCTTCGTCTGGTGGCAGTTCCTGCGCGGTCGGGACGGGCGGCGCCGCGCTCGTTCGCCGAAGGCGGAGCGACCGAAGACGATGACCGTGCCGCGCGGCCGCGTCCGATCGCGGCGCTAGCCTCCCGAGCGCCATGATTGTGCGCGAGCTCGAGCTGGACCTCGACGCGTTCGAGGGCCCCTTCGACCT
>JAWVCV010000182.1:0-2904 GCA_033858115.1 Gaiellaceae bacterium | reverse complement strand
CACCGTCGCCGTGCACACGAGCGCGTGCACGCTGCCGCTCCTCGCCTTCGGCAGCGACGAGCAGCGCGAGCGGTTCGTGCCGCCGCTCGCCCGGGGAGAGAAGATCGGGGCGTTCGCGCTGACCGAGCCCGAGGCCGGCTCGGACGCCGGCGCGCTGCGAACCCGCGCCGACGCGGACGCAGACGGCTGGACGATCACCGGCGCGAAGCAATGGATCACGAACGGGGGCTACGCCGGCACCTTCCTGCTCTTCGCGCGCACCGACCCGGAGATCGCCGGCGCGCGTGGCATCTCGGCGTTCGTGCTCGACGACGACCACGTGCGTGTGACGCGCGAGGAAGAGAAGCTCGGCCTCAACTCGTCTTCCACGGTCGATCTCGTCGTCGAAGGGGCGCGCGTCGGGCGCGACCGGCTCCTGCATGACGAGGGCCGCGGCTTCGCGGTCGCGATGGCGACGCTCGACGGCGGCCGAATCGGCATCGCGGCGCAGGCGCTCGGGATCGCCCAGGCCGCCTACGACGTCGCCCGGGAGTACGCGAAGGAGCGGCGAGCGTTCGGAAAGCGGATCGCCGATCACCAGGCGATCCAGTGGAAGCTCGCCGACATGTCGACCGAGATCGACGCGGCGCGCCTGCTCGTCTACCGCGCCGCGTGGCTGAAGGAGCAGGGCGAGCCGCACACCGAGGCCGGTGCGAAGGCCAAGCTCTTCGCCTCCGAGATGGCCAGGCGCCAGACGGGCGAGGCGATCCAGATCCTCGGCGGCTACGGCTACACGAAGGAGTTCCCCGTCGAGCGGTACTACCGCGACGCGAAGATCACCGAGATCTACGAGGGCACGAGCGAGATCCAGCGGCTCGTGATCGCACGGAAGATCCTCGAGCTGCAGCGCGAGCCGGCGCCGATCGCATGAGAAACCGTGACGAGCCGGTCCGGCTGACGCGGATCTACACGCGCGGCGGCGACGCCGGCGAGACCTCGCTCGGCGACGGCTCGCGCGCCTCCAAGCTCGACTGCCGCATCGGCGCGTTCGGCACCGTCGACGAGCTCAACTCCACGCTCGGGCTCGTGCTCGCCGGCGAGCTCCCCGCAGCGATGCGGGAGCCGCTCGAGCGGATTCAGAACGAGCTCTTCGACGTGGGAGCCGACCTCTCCGTGCCGTGGGAGGTCACCGACCGGCTCAGGGTCGAGCAGGGGATGATCGACCGGTTGGAAGGGCTCTGCGACAGCTTCAACGCCGACCTCGCGGAGCTGCGGAGCTTCGTCCTGCCCGGGGGGACGGAGGCGGCGGCGAGGCTGCACGTCGCTCGCACGATTTGCCGCCGCGCGGAGCGCGACGTGCTGCTCGGTTCCCAGGAGGTGGAGTTGAACCCTCTCGTCCTCGTCTACCTGAACCGCCTCTCCGATCTGCTCTTCATCCTGGCGCGCGCCGCGAACACCGGTCGCGACGAGCCGCTGTGGAAGCCTGGGAGCTCGCGCTAGCGCTCGCCGGCTCGTTCGTCGCCGGCTACCTGGGATCGATGCTCGGGCTCGTGCTCGGGACCTTGCGCCTGCCGCTGATCGTCGCAGTCAGCGGGAGCCCGCTGGCAGCCGCCGGAACGAACATCGCGATCTCCGCCGCGGCGGCCGGTGCGGGCGCGTGGCGACATGCACGCGAGCGGCGGGTCGACTGGCGCGTCGTCGCGTGGATGGCGCCTCCGTCGGTCCTCGGCGCCATCGCAGGCGCGCTCGTCGCGGACGACGTCTCCGAGCGCGCGCTCTACGCGGCGATTGCGGCGGTGCTGGTCTGGAGCGGCGTCGACCTCGTGTTCCGGCCACTGCAGGCGCGAGCTCGCGAGCGGCTGCGGCTCGTGCCCGCGGTCGTCGGCGGGTTCGGCATCGGCGTCCTCGGCGGCGCGGTGGGCGTGATCCTGGGCACTCTGCGGATGCCCGCCCTGGTGCGCGGCGTCGGCATGGACGTCAAACGGGCGGCCGGGACAAATCTCGTCGTCGGTTTCCTGCTGGGCCTGGCCGGCTTCGCCGCGCACGCAGGGTCGCTCGGCGTCGACTGGGCGACGCTTGCCGCGGGCCTCGCGGGCGCGATTCCCGGCGGCTGGCTCGGCGCCCGTGCGACGGGCCGGCTGGGCGAGGACGTGCTTCGAGTAGCTCTCGGCGCGGTGCTCGTCGTGGTCGGCGCGGCCTTCGCGCTGCAGGCCGCTTTTTAGCGGCCGGCGATGCGAACGATCGCGTTCGCGAGCTGCCGCGAGGAGGTGCTGCGCGGCAGCGCGAGCAGGGCGCCCGCGCGGATCGCGCGGCCCCGCGTAGCAGGCTCCCGCGCGATCGCAATCAGGCGAAGCGACGGGAACACCGTCCGCAGGTCGCCCACGAAGCCGACGCCGTAGGCGTCGACGTCGACGACGACGATCCCGACATTGCGGGCCGCCGACGCGGTGAGCGCGAACGTCTGGTCAGGCGTTGCGTGAGCCACGACGCGAACGCCGCGCTCAGCGTGCCCGGGCTGGAGCCCGGCCCTCACGGACTGCGCTCCGGCGAGCACGACCTCGATCTGCTGCTGTGGCGGCTGCACCTGCGCGAGCTTGGGGCCGACGAGCGCGACGCTGATCGTGCGCCGGATCGTCTCCGACCCGGACTGGGCGATCAGGGCGATCGTGTAGGCGCCGGGGCGCCGGATCTGCCTCGGCAGCCGGAGCCTGACGACGGTTGCCCCGGCCCTCACGTTCAGCCGCCAGCTGTAGAGGCGCTGCTTGTTCGAGCCGAAGAGAGTCGCCGACACCTTGGCGGGGCGCGAGACCTTGACCCGGACGCCGATGGTCGTCTGCTTCTGCAGGGCGAGCTTCTTGGACCCTGCGACGGAGAAGGCCAACTTCGTCTGGGGCGCGGTGTCGGCCGCACGGGCCACGACGAGGT
>JAWVCV010000181.1:0-17896 GCA_033858115.1 Gaiellaceae bacterium | reverse complement strand
CCGCTCGCCGCGAGACACGTTCTTCTTCGAGAACGGCACCGTGCTCCGCACCGAGACCTCACCGTCGCAGATCCACATGCTCGAGGAGCGCGAGCCGCCGATCTACATGGTCTCGCTCGGGCGCGTCTACCGGCGCGACGCGATCACGGCGACGCGCTATCCGATCTTCCACCAGTTCGAGGGGCTCGCGGTCGACAGGGGCCTGACGCTCGCCGACCTGAAGGGGACGCTGCTGCACGTGATGCGCGCGCTCTACGGCCCCGAGCGACGCGTTCGCTTCCGTACCCACTACTTCCCCTTCACGGAGCCGTCGATCGAGCCGGACGTCTCGTGCGGGATTTGCGGCGGCGCCGGCTGCCGGACCTGCAAGTACTCCGGCTGGATCGAGATGGGCGGCGCGGGCATGGTCGACCCCGTCGTGTTCGAGAACGTCGGCCTCGACCCGGAGGCGTGGTCGGGGTTTGCCTTCGGCTGCGGCCTCGAGCGGACTGCGCAGCTCCGTCACGACATCCCGGACATCCGCGCGCTCTGGGACGGCGACCTGCGTGTTCTGAGGCAGTTCTGATGAAGGTTCCCGTCTCGTGGCTCGAGGACTACGTCCCGATCGAGATGCCGCTCGACGAGCTCGCGACGCGCCTCTCGGTGACGTCGGCCGAGGTCGTAGGGCTCGAGCGCCGCGGCGTCGCCGACGAGAACGGCAACCTCGGCCGCTTCCGCGTCGGCAAGGTGCTCGAAGCGCTCAAGCACCCGAATGCCGACCGGCTCCAGCTCTGCCAGGTCGACGTGGGGGAGGGCGAGGCGGTGCAGATCGTCTGCGGCGCCTGGAACTTCGGTGCCGGCGCGACCGTGGGCGTCGCCCTGCCGGGCGCGGTGCTCCCGAACGGCCTGCAGCTAAACGTGCGGGACGTCCGCGGCCAGACGTCGAACGGAATGATCCTCGCCGAGGACGAGGTCGCGCTCGGGACCGACCACGACGGGATCATGCTCCTGCCCGAGGCAGAGCCCGGGACGCCGTTGGCCGACGTCCTGCCGCTCGCCGACCACGTGCTCGACATCGAGGCGACCGGGAACCGTCCCGACCTGCTCTCGGTCTACGGGATCGCGCGCGAGATCGCCGCGATCTACGACCTGGAGCTCGCCCCGTGGCCGGGCGTCGAGCCGCAGCGCCACGGCGACGAGCCGGTTCCTGTCCAGGTGGAGGACTTCGAGGGCTGCCCGCGCTACATCGGCCGGCTCTTCCGCGACGTCACGATCGGGCCGTCTCCGATCTGGCTGCGGGCCCGTCTGACTGCTGCCGGCATGCGGCCGATCTCGAACGTCGTCGACGTCACGAACTACGTGATGCTCGCGCTCGGCAGCCCGCTGCACGCCTTCGACTCGTCCACGGTGAGCACGGGCCGGATCGTCGTTCGGCGCGCGCGGCCGGGGGAGACGCTTCGCACTCTCGATGGAGTCGAGCGGCGGTTGGATCCGACCGACCTCTTGATCACGGACGGAGAACGTCCGATCGCGCTCGCGGCGATCATGGGCGGCGAGGAGACGGAGATCGGCGACGCCACCACCGAGGTCCTCCTCGAGGCCGCCAACTTCGAGCCGCATGCGATCTACAAGACGTCGGAGCGGCTGCGGCTCCGCACCGAGGGCTCGAACAGGTGGGAGAAGGGAGTCGACCCTCACCTCGCCCAGCACGCGGCGCGCATGGCGACCGACCTGATCGTGCAGCTGTCCGGGGCGAAGTGGGTCGGGGAGTCCGACGTGCATGCCGGGCTGCCCGAGCGCCCGGTCGTGCACTTCCGGCCCGCGCGGGCGAATGCAGTGATCGGGATCCAGACGCCGGAGGCCGAGCAGCGGCGGATTCTCGGCAAGCTCGGCTTCGAGCAGGACGGCGGCGACGTCCTCGTGCCGACGTGGCGCGCCCGCGACGTCGCCCGCGAGATCGACGTCGTCGAGGAGATCGCCCGCTTCCGGCTGGAGGACGTGCCTTTCACCCTGCCCCTGCGGCGGGCGATGTTCGGGACGCTGACCCGCGAGCAGCTGCTGCGCCGCGGGGTCGAAGACGTGCTCGTCGGGCTCGGTTTCTCCGAGACGTACACGCCCTCGCTTCGTCCGGCCGGCGCCGACGGCGCGTGGAGCCTCCCCGAGCCGATCTCGGTCGAGCTGACGACGCTGCGGACAGCGCTTCTCCCGAGCCTCGTCGAGGCCGCCCTGCGAAACGCCGACACCGGCGCAGAGCGGATTGCGCTGTTCGAGATCGCGCGGGTGTACCTCGAGGGAAGCGAGCTGCCGGAGGAGCGGCTGCGAGTCGCAGGAATCGTCGAGGGGGGCTTCCCGCGCGCGAAGGGCGCCGTCGAGGCGCTCTACCGCGCGCTCAAGGCGGAGCTGGCGGTCGAGCGAACCGAGCACCCGCTGTTCCATCCCGGCAAGGCGGCGCGGACGGATGCGGGTGTGCTCGGCGAGATCCACCCGGCGGTGCTCGAGGGCGAGTGGGGCGGGTTCGAGCTCGACCTCGAGCCGCTCTTCGCGGCGTCGCGCGAGCCCGTGGCCTACGAGGACGTGATCACCTTCCCGCTCGTCCGGCAAGACATCGCGGTCACCGTTCCCGAGGACGTCGAGGCCGGTTCCCTCGTCGCAGCGGCGCGCGAGGCGGGCGGCGCGGAGTTGCGCGAGGCCCGTGTGTTCGACGTCTATCGCGGCGGCCAGGTGGGTGAGGGGCGGAAATCGGTCGCGCTCCGGCTCGCCTTCCAGTCGCCCGAGCGAACGCTCTCGGACGACGACGCGGCCGAGATCCGAGGACGCATCGTTTCGGCCCTGGCCGAACGGTTCGGTGCGGAGCTGCGGGCCTAGTACCCAATTTGCGGTAGGTAGGAATAGCGGTTTCAAGCCGTATCTATTTCTGGAATTTGCGCGTTTCTCCCGAGTCAGCACCACGACCCTTGGGGGGGAACCGAAATGGCATTCTGGAAGACGTTGTGGCGGACGGCAGGGCTCGTGCTCTGCGCGCTCGTGCTCACAGGAACGGCACTCGCCGGCGGCGATGGTGATCGCGGCGATCGCGGCGACAAGAATGGAGACCACTCGACGAGCGCGACCTACTCGTCAGGGTCGGGAAATCACGCCAAGTGGGACGGGAAGTCGACGTCCCGCGGTCAGGACGACGACGATGAGGGAGACGACGACTCGGAGAAGCACTCAGCCACGTCGTCCGGCAGCTCGTGCAGCCAGGTCTGCGGCGGCGAGTCGAAGTCGTCGAAGTACTCGAAGTCTCGCGGCGACGATCACGACCAGAAGAAGGATGACGACGACTCGGAGCGTCGATCCGAGAAGCAGTCCTCCGGCTCTGCCTGCAGCCAGGTCTGCGGCGGCGTCAAGTCGAAGTCCTCGAAGCGGCACGGCGACGACAACGAGAAGCGCTCACACAAGAGCAAGGCGAAGCAGGTCTCGTCGCACGGCGACGATGACGACGACGACGATCGCAAGGGCGACCACGGCGTCGCAGGCACGACGACGAGCGGCCTGATCGCGTACTGCTACAAGGACTCCTCGGGCGAATGGAAGCTCGGCTATGCCACTGCCGACGAGCTCGCAGCCAAGGTCGGGGTGGGCGATGTGATCGTGCAGCCCTTCCAGCACAAGGGGAAGTGGCATTCGAAGAGGTGGGACGCAGAGGGCAAGGCGATCTTCGAGAAGTGCAAGGACCGGCAGCGGGGAAGCAAGCGCGACGACGACCGCGAGGTCGCAGCCAAGACGGAAGAGGAGCAGCACGTCGCACGGAGCGACTCCAAGCTCAAGGTGACGATCTGCCACGCGACGGGCTCCGCTTCCAATCCGTTCGTGATGATCACGCCGTCGGCCTCGGGCGTCGTGCACGGCCACCTCGGTCATCAGGACAGCAGGGACATCGTCCCGGTCTTCACGTACAAGGGCGCGACGTACTCCCAGAACTGGGACGTCGCGGGCCAGGCGCTGTTCGCTGCGGGCTGCAACGCCGCTGTCCGCACGGAGGCGACGCCGGCCGCGACGCCGGCTGCGCAGGCCCCGGTGGCTCCGGCCGCCACACCGGCCACGCCGGCGGCTGCAGCGGCTCCGGCCGCCACGCCGGCCGCCACGCCGGCTGCCGTTGCGCCCATGGCCGCTCCGGCGGCGACGCCGGCCGCTGCTCCGGCCGCGCAGACAGCCGCACGGCCTCGTGCGGCGGCCGCTCCGGCTCAGAAGCAGGCTCCGGCGCAGGCGGCGGGGGTGGCAGGTGTCGTCTCGCCGACTCTCGCAGCGGAGCGGGAGAAGCCCGCAAATGGCGTTCTCGGCACCGTCGCCAGCACCGCATCCGGAACGCTGCCGTTCACGGGGATCCCGCTCTGGATCGCCGCGCTCCTCGGTGGCGGCCTGCTCGCGGTCGGCTTCGCGGTGAGGCGCTCGGCGTAGCGTCAACGGCAACCGGGAGGAGACGGGGCGGCCTTCGGGCCGCCCCGTTCGCGTTCCAATCCGATCGGGCGACTCTCGCGTAGGGTCCGATGATGCGTCTTCGGGGTCTCTTCGTCGTCGCCGTTTCGGCCGCGTGCGTCCTCGCTCCGGCTGCGATCTCGGCCGTGGCCGGCCAGCTGGACGGGACGGTCGGGCCCGGCTTCTCGATCAACCTCCGGAACGCCGACGGGACGACAGTGACGAAGCTCGACCCGGGCACCTACGAGATCGTCGTCCACGACGAGTCGGTCGAGCACAACTTCCACCTCTTCGGCCCCGGCGTGAACGAGGCAACGCAAGTCGAAGAAACCGGGACGGTCACCTGGACGGTCACCTTCGGTGACGGCCGCTACACGCTCCAGTGCGACCCACATTCGCTTCAGATGAAGCGAACCTTCATCTCGGGCAACCCGCCGCCCGAGCCGAAGCCGAAGCCGCCGACGACGCTGCTCGCCACTGTCGGTCCCAAAAGCACGATCTCGCTCCGCGACGCCGCCGGCCGTGTGATCAAGACGGTGAAGTCCGGCGCCTACTCGATCACGGTCCGCGACCGTTCGAAGCTGCACAACTTCCACCTGGTCGGCAAGGGCGTCAACCGCAAGACCGGCAAGGCGGCCGTCGGCACCTTCACCTGGAACGTCTCCCTGGGGAAGGGTGCGCTCCGCTTCTTCTCCGATCAGAGCCCGACGAAGGTCAAGGGCTCGATCACGGTCGCCTAGACCCGGCGACTCGGACGGATGAGGCCGGCGTCCTCACCGCCTGCGGCACGGATCTCGGCCTGCTTTTCGAGCTCGGCATTCAGCTCCGCCCCGAACAGGAGCGCGACCGCCGAGTAGTTGAGCCAGAGCAGCAGGACGATCCCGCTTGCCAGCGCGCCGTAGGTCTTCGAGTACGAGTCCGACAAGCTGGTGTAGAGCGCGAAGAGGCCGGAGAGCGCCAGCCACAGCAGGCCTCCGACGAGCGACCCGGGTGTCAACCACTTCCAGCTGCGCACCTCGACGTTCGGCGCCAGGTAGTAGACGAGGGCGAAGAAGAGCAGGATGGTGGCGAAGGCGATCGGCCATCGCACGATCGACCAGACGAGCTCGAAGGCTCCGCCCAGCCCCGCGTAGTCGGCGAGGGCCGTGCCGAGCGGGCCGCCGAAGACGATCAGGAGCATCAGGCCGGCGAGCACGAGCCCGCTCAGGACGACGAGTACGATCGCGATCAGCCGGGTCTTCCAGAAGGGTCGCGTCTCGACACGGTCGTAGGCTCGGTTGACCGCCTTGATCACTGCGTTGACCGCGCCGCTCGCGGCCCAGGTCGCCGCAGCAGCTCCGACGACAAACGCGACCACGGACGTGCTCTTCGAGGTGTCCTGCTGGAGCGTCTGGATCGTCTCCAGCACGGCGCCCGGCGCGATCGGGCCCAGGAACTCCTTCAGGGTGTCGTAGGCGCCGACCAGGTCGAGGAGGCCGACGAGGAAGACCATCGCCGGGAAGAACGCGAGCAGCGAGCTGAACGCGACCTGGGCGGCGAGGCCCATGCAGTCGTCGGCGAGGAACGACTTGACCGCCCGCTTGAAGACGTCGAGCCACTCGCGTGCCGAGAGCCGCCAGGGGCTCGGCGGGGCGTGACCGACCTCGGCCGACAACTCAGCGTTCGCGGCCCTTACGGGCCAGGAAGCGCATCGTCGCGCCGACGCCGCCGGCGAGGAAGAAGCCTGCACCGAGCGCCCCCGCAGCGACGACCGGCAGTCGGGCCCTGAGCTTGGCGGTGACGTCGGCGGCCTCGCCGATGCCTTCGCGCAGCTGGTCGACGGCAGTCGCGAGCTGCTGCCGCTCCGCCTCTATCTCCCGTCGGACGGTCTCCGGCGTGCGGCCGTTGAGGCTAACCGTGGCCATTGGCTTTCAACGCCTCCGTGGTGAGCTTCGCCTCACGGATCGCCTGCTCCGGCACCGGCGGCGTTCCCCGCTTGATGCGAGCCCAGGCAAGCAGGCCGAGGACGCCGGCGAGCGCGAGCAGGCCGGCGGTGACGAGCAGGAGCGCGAGCCACGCATCCAGCACGATCGCGAGCGCGACGGCGATCGTCGCGAAGAGGAACCCGAGCGCGAAGAGCGCCAGGATGCCCGCGGCGACCCCCAGGCCGGCCCCCGCACCGAGCGCGCCTGCCTTGCGCTTCAGCTCGAGCCCTGCAAGCTCGATCTCCAGCTTGGCGAGCGACGCGGCGTGCTCGGCGACCTGCTTTGCAGCGGCGCCGACGCCAGGGTGTTCAGCGGAAGAGCGCTCAGCGACGGGGGTGGGCATGGCTCCTCCAGTCGATCACCTTCGCGATCAGCGTTCCGACGCCGAAGGCAGCGCCTGCGACGGCGAAGGGGTTCGGGCCGGCTCCGCCGCGCTTGGGCGGGGCGTGCTGCGGGCCGGACGGCGCGGTCGGCGTGCCGGCGTCGGGCTCGGCGTCCTTCGGCAGCCGGCCTTGCGCCCGCTTCACCATCAGCGACGGCTTCAGCTTGCGCAGGAAGGCCGCGTCCTCGGCGAGCTCGTCCGCGAGCTTCGAGGCGAGACCGCCCTTGGCGGCCGCCTTGCCGGAGAGATCCTCCAGCTTGTCGGCGCCCGTTTCGACGGCGCGGTCGCCCTTCATCGCTTCGCCGGCGGCTTCTCGCCGGTCGCGACCCGCCAGATCCCGGAAGCGGCGCGGCGCGCTCCGATCGTGGCGGCGGCGCCGATGGCCCCGTAGAGGCCGGTCCAGAGCAGTTTGCGCAGCATGCGTGTGTGGTTGCCGGGCCGCCGGACCGGCAAACCTGGCAACCGCTCGCTCAGGCCAGGTGGATGTGGCCTTCGTGAATCTCGGCGATCGCGTCGGCGAGGACCTCCTCGGCCTCGCCCAGCAGGCCGTGCTCGACGCGCACCCCGTGGAAGATGTCGGTCTGAAGGTCGCCGAGCACCTCCTCCACCTTGCCGACCTTCTCGCCCGCGGCGTCGTAGACCGTCCAACCGGGCTCGATCAGCAACCAGGAGACGGGATCGCCGGTCATGGCTACACCGCCCTGCCCGCGACGCGCCAGACAGGGCCCTGGGTCGCCACGTTGTGGGTGTCCGAGAGCGCATGGAGGATCGTCAGCCGTCCCGGGATGTCGGCGGCGTCGAGCCGCTCGAGGCAGCGGGCCGTCATCTCGGGAGAAGCGCCGTAGCCGAACCGGTGCGCGACACGGAAGCGAAAAGCCGTCCGATCAGGGACGCGGGCCGGGTTGAGCGGCGCCAGCAGCAAGGCGGCGCGGTCCAGGTGATCGGTCGAGGTGAGCTCGAGCTCGCAGTAGAGATCGCTCCAGTCGGGTGGGAGCGTCGCCAGCGTCGCGGCCCAGGCCGCCGCGAGGGTGCCGCGCGGCGCCTGCTCCCGAGGGGCCTCCTGGACGGCCTCGAGGAGCGTCAGTGTGCCCCGGATTCGCTGCGCGTCGAGCTTCCCGAGCAGCTTCGCCAGCCGGTCGGGGCCGACACCCTCTCCCGACCGGTTGACGGAGAGGCGGAGCTCGTCACCGACCTCGCCGGGCGTCGCCGGCCCGAGCAGCGCGGCGGCGCCGGGGAGCTGGTCGGAGCGCGCGAGCGAGAGCGCAAGCCGCGCCTCAGCCCAGTTCTCCGGCAGCTCCTCCCGGATGCGACGCCATTGCTCGACCAGGCTCATGCGGGCGTCAGCATAATGGAGGCCGTCATGGCGAAGGTCGAGAACGAGCCCCGCGAGCAGAGCACGCTCTCCGACGATCAGCTCCGCGAGTTGTTCCGCGAGATGCTTCTGATCCGGCGGTTCGAGGAGAAGGTGGAGGAGCGCTTCCGTGCGGGCGAGCTACCGGGCTTCCTGCACGTCTGCATCGGGCAGGAGGCCGTCGCCTCGGGCGTGTGCGCCGCGCTCGCCCCGGAGGACGTGATCGCATCGACGCACCGCGCCCACGGGCACACGATCGCCAAAGGCACGCATGTCAACGAGGTGATGGCGGAGCTGTACGGCAAGCTCGAGGGCTGCTCGCACGGCTACGGCGGCTCGATGCACCTCTACGACATCGAGAAGGGGAACCTGGGCGCCAACGCGGTCGTCGGCGGCGGGCTCGGTGCGATCGTCGGCTCGGCGCTCGCGTTCCAGTTCCGGCGCGAGCACCGCGTCGCGGTGGCCTTCTTCGGTGACGGGGCCACCAACACGGGTGCGTTCCACGAGTCGCTCAACCTCGCCCAGCTCTGGAAGGTGCCCGCGCTCTTCGTGCTCGAGATGAACGGCTGGGCGGAGTCGACGCCGATGAGTCAGCACGCGCCGATCGAGGACTTCTCGCAGCGCGCCGTCGCCTTCGGGATGAAGTCGATCGACGTCGACGGCCAGGACGTCGAGGCGGTCTTCGAGGCGACGCGCGAAGCGCGCGAGCACGCGCTCTCCGGCAAGGGCCCGGTCTTCCTGAACGTCCGCACGTACCGGCTCGTCGGCCATTACATCGGCGATCCGCAGGTCTACCGGACGAAGGAGGAGATCGAGAAGCTGCGGACCGAGAAGGACCCGATCGAGCGCCTGCGCGCCCGGCTCGAGCTCTCCGACGACGAGTTCGAGGCGCTGGACACCGAGGTCGAGGCGATCGTCGAGGCGTCGGTCGAGTTCGCGAAGGCGGGCACGGATCCCAAGCCCGAAGACGCGTTGAAGTACGTCTATGCCTGAGCTGACCTACCGCGAGGCAGTCCGCGATGCGCTCTCGAGCGCAATGCGAGCCGACGACGGCGTCTTCCTGATGGGCGAGGACATCGCCGAGATGGGCGGTTCGATGGGCGTCACGCAGGGGATGCTGGCCGAGTTCGGCCCGGAGCGCGTGCGCAACACCCCGATCTCGGAGATGGCGATCGTCGGCGCCGGCATCGGTGCCGCGATGCAGGGGATGCGCCCCGTCGTCGAGATCATGTACCAGGACTTCCTGACGCTTTCGATGGAGCAGCTCGTCAACCAGGCGGCGAAGCACCGGACGATGTCCGGCGGCCAGGTCAAGGTGCCGCTGACGATCCGCACCCAGGGCGGCGCGGGCTGGAGCCCGGGCGCGCAGCACGCGCAGCAGCTCGAGTCGTGGTTCGTGCACGTGCCGGGCCTGAAGGTGGTCTATCCCTCCACGCCGGAAGACGTGCGCGGGCTCCTCTGGAGCTCGATCTACGACGACAACACCGTCATCTTCTTCGAGCACCGGCTGCTCTACCCGCTCAAGGGGGACGTGCCCGAGGAGATCAAGCCGATCGAGCTCGGCAAGGCGCGCGTGCTCCGCGCGGGCTCCGACGTGACGGTGGTCGCGATCGGGCGGATGGTGCCGGAGGCGCTCAAGGCGGCCGAGGATGCGGAGAAGGAGGGGATCTCGGTCGAGGTCGTCGACCCGCGGACGCTCCTGCCGCTCGACGAGGAGACGATCATCGGCTCGGTGAAGAAGACGACGCGCTGCGTCACGGCGCACGAGGCTGTCACGCGCGGCGGCTTCGGCGCCGAGCTCGCGGCCGTCGTGCAGCAGGGAGCCTTCGACTACCTCGACGCTCCGGTCGAGCGCGTCGGCGCGAAGTTCGCGCCCCTCGCGTTCGCGCCGGCGATGGAGCAGTGGGTCGTGCCGCATGCTGCCGACGTGCTCGAGGCGGTCAAGCGAACGGTGGCCCGGACCTAGCCATGGCGACCGAGGTCAAGCTCCCGCGGCTCGGCCAGGGCATGGAGTCCGGCACGATCGTCAAGTGGCTGAAGGGCGAAGGCGAGCCGGTCAAGAAGCGCGAGCCGCTCTACGAGCTCGACACCGACAAGGTGACGCAGGAGGTCGAGGCCGAGGCCGACGGCGTCCTGTTGAAGATCGTCGTCGACTCCGGCGAGGTCGAGGTCGGCAAGACGATCGCCTTCATCGGCAGCGAAGGCGAGGAGATCCCCTCCGGCAACGGCGCCGCGCCCGCCGCCACCGAGGACAAGGCCGACGACGCCGCCGAGCCCGACGAGCAGCCGCAGGAGGAGGGCTCGCCCGCGGAGGAGATGGACGACGAGCGCGAGCGCGGCCGTCAGGCTGCCGCCGCCACCGCCGAGGCCGAGACCACCGCCGTCGCGGATGCCCCGACCCGCGCTGACGGGAGGGTCAAGGCCTCGCCGCTCGCGCGGCGGCTGGCCCGCGAGAAGGGAATCGACATCTCGCAGCTGCAGGGGAGCGGCCCGGAGGGGCGGATCGTCGCCGAAGACGTCGAGCGGGCAACGGTCACGCCGGCGCCTCGCCCGGGTGCCGCGGTCACAGCACCCTCAGGCGAGGTCGAGGAGATCGCGCTCACATCGACGCGGAAGACGATTGCGCGGCGCCTGACCGAGGCGTGGCAGGCGCCCGTCTTCCAGCTCACCGTCTCGGTCGACATGACGCGCGCCCTGGAGCTGCGCGAGCGGCTGGTCGCCCGGCTGCAGGAAGGCGAGACGAAGCCGACGGTGAGCGATCTCCTGACGAAGGTGTGCGCAACGGCGCTCGTGCGCCACCGGGCTGTGAACGCGCATTTCGCCGGCGACAAGATCCTGCGCTTCCCCTACGCGCACGTCGGCATCGCGGTCGCGGCGCCGAACGGGCTGGTCGTGCCGGTCATCCGCGACGCCGACCGGCGGACGATCCAGGAGATCGCCGCTGCTCGCGCCGAGCTCGTCGGGCGCGCCCGCGACGGCAAGCTCCAGCGCGAAGACCTCGAAGGCGGCACCTTCACGATCTCGAACCTCGGCATGTTCGGGATCGAGCAGTTCGTCGCGGTGCTGAACCCGCCGCAGGCAGCGATCCTCGCCGTCGGCGCGACCGTGGAGAATCCAGTCGCCCGCGCCGGCAATGTCGAGGTGCGGCCGCTGATGAGCATGACGATCACCTGCGACCACCGCGCGATCGACGGCGCCGACGGCGCGGACTTCCTCCGGACCGTCAAGGAGCTGCTCGAAGAGCCGGCGCTCGCGCTCTGACGTGCGGGCTTGATGGCGACCGTCTGGTACCGCGTGCGAGACCTCGACAAGGCCCGCGCCTTCTATCGCGAGCAGCTGGGGTTCGAGGAGGTGTTCGTCGACTTCCACGACGGCTGGTCGCGGCTCACGCACGGCCCGATGGAGATCGCGCTTGCGGTGGGCGAGCCGACCGAGTCGAGCGGCGTCGCGCACGTGGACGTCGCCGACGTGAAGACTGAGGCGGAACGCCTGCGCGACCAGGGTGTCGAGGTAGGCGTCGTCTTCGAGCTGCACGGCCAGATTCGGCTGGTGGACGTCTTCGATCCGGACGGGAACCGCATCCAACTCGCCCAGTCACTGGAGTCGTGAGCATCGTCCTCCGCCGCGGGGGGGTCCAGGACGTCCGCTTCCTGCGCGACATGCTCGTGCATGCCTACTACTGGCGCGCCCGCGTGCCGGGCTCACTCGTGTCGCGGTACGTGCGCGGGTGGGGGAGGCGTGGCGACACGGCCGTGATCGCGCTCGTGGACGGCTTTCCGGTCGGCGCGGCCTGGTACCGGCTCTTTCCTCCGGCCGAGCCTGGGTACGGCTTCGTCGACGAACAGACCCCGGAGCTGGCGATCGCCGTCGTGCCGTCTAAGCGTGGCCATGGGATCGGCGACGAGTTGCTCGACTCTCTGCTCGAGAAGGCTCAGGCTGCCGGCTACAAGCGGTTGAGCCTCAGCGTCGAGCCGGGCAACCCCGCCCGCAAGCTGTACGAGCGGCACGGCTTCCAGGTCGTCGACGAGGGGGACGACGCGTGGACGATGGTGGCCTCGCTAGAGTCGGGCCCGACGACCGAATGAGGAGCTGACGAACGATGGAATGTGATGTCGCCGTCCTGGGCGGAGGCCCCGGCGGGTACACGGCCGCGATCCGCGCCGCCCAGTTGGGCGCGAAATCGGTCTGCGTCGAGCTGGAGCCCGAGCTCGGCGGCACCTGTTTGCGCGTGGGCTGCATTCCGACGAAGGCCTGGGTGCAGACCGCCCATGCGCTGCATCAGGCGGGGGAGGTCTTCGCGAAGTTCGGCGTCAAGGTGAGCCAGCCGGAGCTCGACTTCGGCCAGGCGGTCGAGTGGAAGAACGGCGTCGTCAAGCAGATGACCGGCGGCATCGCCGGCCTCTTCAAGGCCAACGGCGTCGAGTGGGTCAAGGGCAAGGGACGTTTCACGGGGCCCAACACGCTTGCGGTCGAGGGCGGCGAGGACATCACCTTCAAGAGCGCGATCGTCGCCACCGGCTCGTTCCCGCTCCGTCCGCCGATCGACGGTCTCGACTCTCCGCGCTGCGTCGACTCGACCGGCCTGCTCGCCCAGACCGAGGTCCCGCGCCGGCTCGTCGTGCTCGGCGGCGGCATCATCGGCTGCGAGTTCGCCTCGATCTTCCAGCGCTTCGGCTCCGAGGTGACTATCGTCGAGATGCTCGACACGTTGATCCCGCAGGAAGACGCAGACGCGGCGAAGGAGCTCGCGAAGCAGTTCGGCAAGCGTGGGATCGGACTGCAGCTCGGGAAGCAGTGCACGAGAGTCGACGACGACGGCTCGCAGCTGACGGTCCACTTCGGCGAGGGCGAGACCGTGCAGGCCGATCTGATGCTCGTGTCGGTCGGCCGCGGCCCGCTCGTCGAGGGGCTCGGGCTCGAGGAGATCGGCGTCGAGCTCGACCGGCGCAAGGGAATCGCGACCGACGAGCATCGCCGCACGACGGTTCCGCACATCTACGCCGTCGGCGACTGCGCCGGCTACTGGCAGCTCGCCCACACCGCGTTCCGGGAAGGCGAAGTCGCGGCCGAGAACGCCTGCGGTCACGAGGCGACGATCGGCGAGCCGGCGGTGCCGCGGCCGATCTATACCGACCCGGAGATCGCCGGCGTCGGCCTCACGGAGGCGCAGGCGCGCGAGCGGCACGGCGACGACGTCGCGGTCGGGATGTTCCCGTGGGTCGCGAATGCCAGGGCCGTGATGCAGGCCGAGACGGTCGGCTGGGTCAAGTCGATCCACGAGACGAAGTACGGAGAGCTGCTCGGGCTCGTGATGGTGGGGCCGCACGTCACCGACCTGATCGAGGCGGGCACCGTCGCGATCGACGCCGAGGCGACCGTCGAGACGGTGGCCGACGGCATGGCTGCGCACCCGACGCTCTCCGAGGCGATCAAGGAGGCCGGCCTCGTGGCGCTCGGCCGCGCGATCCACCTGCCGAACAAGAAACGGGCCTCAGCGCAGGCATAACTACCGGAATCACCCGTCCGAGGGACGGGCCGAGCTGATCTGGCGCCGATCGTCCGTGTGTCCCTTGCGGCCGCGGACGATGTGTGCAAACGCCCTCGGGTTGGGGGGCCAAGGATCAGGACGGGGGTTTTCCGATGCCGAGTGGTCTGGAGGTTCAGCCTCGCGCTGGCCGCGCGGCGGTCGTGGCAGTCGAGCTGCGGCGGACCGCGAACTGGCTCCAGCTGCTGAGCTTCTGCGCGGTTGGAGCCTCCGGGTACGCCGTCAACCTCGCCGTCTACTCCGCTCTGCTCGCCGGCGGCTCCGGATTCGTCGTGGCGGCGGTCGGCTCGTTCGCCGTCGCGGTGGGCAACAACTACACGCTCAATCGCGTCCTCACCTTTCGGAATCAACGGTCGACCGTGGCGGTTCAGGGCGCGCGCTATCTGTCCGTTTCGCTGGTCGTGCTCGCGGTGAACCTGCTCCTGCTGACGCTGCTCGTCTGGTTCGGGCTGCACGAGGTGTGGGCACAGGCGACGGCAATCGTCCTGGTGACGCCGATGAGCTTCCTCGGCAACAAGCTCTGGTCGTTCAAAGGATGAGCTCGGTCCCGCATCCGGCGCAGGCCGTGCCGGCGCTCGAGACGGTCGGGCCAGGGCGGACCTTCAGCCGAGCTGGGCTGCGCCAGGCCGGACGCCGACTGAGCCCATGGATGCTGGCGGTCCTGCCCCTCGGTGTGCTGGCGATGTTGTTCCTCGCCGGTCACGAGGTGATCGCGTGGGACTTCGAGCGGTCCTTCCGCCCCGCAGCCGAGGCCGTGTGGAACGGCGCCTCTCCCTACCCACCGCCCGTGCTCGAGTCGATGGCCGACCGCGCCGCATTCGTCTACCTGCCTCTGGGAGCAATCGTGTTCGTGCCGTTCCTGGTCTTGTCGCCGTATGCAGGCGGCCTGGTCGCAACTGCGCTCGTGATCCTGTTCGCGCTGGCGGCGCTGCGGATCGTCGGGGTGCGCGACTGGCGCTGCTACGGGATCGCGGTTCTCTCGCCCGCCATGGTCTCGGCGATCCAGACCACGAACGTGACCCTGCCGCTGCTGCTGGCGCTCGCGGCGGTCTGGGCGCTTCGGCACCGCGCTGTCCTGCCGGGGCTCGTGCTCGCGCTCACGCTCGCGACCAAGCTCTTTCTCTGGCCCGTCGGCGTCTGGCTGATCGCGACGAGGCGCTATCGCGCGGCACTGATTTCGGGCGTCGCGACGATCGTGCTCGTCGGTGTCAGCTGGGCGCTGATCGGGTTCGCCGGCCTGCGCGACTACCCGGCGCTCCTGCGCGTGCTTGCGGAGGCGCTCGAGCTGGACTCGTACACGATCTTCGCGCTTGCCTCCGACCTGGGCGCGCCTGGTCTGCTCGGGAGAGGCATCGGCCTTGCCGTTGGCACGGCGGCCCTGCTGGGTTGCTGGGTGCTTGGCCGGCGCGGGGACGAGGCGCGTTCCTTCACGCTCGCGATCGTCGCGGCGCTCCTGTTCACGCCGATCGTCTGGCTGCACTACTTCATGCTTCTGCTCGTGCCGATCGCAATCGTGCACAAGCGGTTGTCCCTCCTGTGGGCCACGCCGCTCCTGTTCTGGCTCTCGCAGGGCCACGGGAACGGCACGACCTTCGAGACCGCCTGGACGCTCGCGGTCCTCGCGTTCGTCACAGCGCTCGTGCTGCGCGCCAAGCCGACCGAGCAGCTCCGGCGAAAGCTCCCTACTCCTGCGGCCTAGGTGACCAGGACGGCGTCCGTCCCTCGAGGAAGGCGCCCAACCCCTCCTGGCCCTCTTCGCTCGTCCGGCGTTCCGCGATCCGGCGCGCGGTCTCCGGCCCGTCCGGGGCGTCGAGGACCAGGCGCTTCGCGTGCCGGGCGGCCCGAGGGCCGGCGCTCCGAAGCTGCGCAAGCACGGCATTCACGGTCGCGTCGAGGTCGGTGGCAACCTCGTGTACCAGTCCGATCCGCAGCGCCGTCGCCGCGTCGAAGCGCTCGCCGGTGACGAAGTAGCGACGCGCGGCGCTCTGGCCGATCTTCGCCAGCGCGTAGGGCGAGATCACGGCCGGGATGATCCCGAGCTTCACCTCTGAGAACGCGAAGACCGCGCTGTCCTCCGCGACGGCGATGTCCGCGCACGCGACGAGCCCGGCGCCGCCACCGAGCGCATGGCCCTGCACTCGCGCGATCACGGGAGCGGGGCAGCGGTCGATCGCATCGAGCATCCCCCGCAGAGCGTTCGCGTCGGCCACGTTCGCGTCGTAGTCGAGCGCGATCGACGCTCGCATCCAATCGACGTCTGCACCGGCGCAGAAGCTCGGGCCTTCGCCGGCGAGCACGACCGCCCGTGCCTTGCCGATGTCGACGAACGCCTCCGCGAGCTCGGCGATCAGCTCCGCATCGAACGCGTTTCGCGTCTCCGGCCGGGCGAGCGTGACGCGGAAGACGTCGTCGTCGCGTTCTAGCTTGAGCGCTCCCATCGCGGGAAGATCCTTACAGAACCTCCGGATTCCCTTACGGCTTTCGGCAGGCGCCCTAACACGCCGGTCGTAACGTCCGCATGTCTTCGACAGGGAGGGACACGATGATCGGCAAGGGAGCAGCTATCACGGCGGCGCTCCTCGGAGCGTCGCTCGCCGGCGGCGCGATGCCGGGCGAGAGCGCCTTTCCCGGGGCGAACGGCCGACTGGTCTTCCAGCGCGGTGAGCCCGTTGACGGCGGGCAATCGAGCCTGTACCTGGTGAACGCGGACGGTTCCGGGCTCGTCCGGCTCACCCGCGGCTGGCAGCACGACGCGCAGCCGGCCTGGTCGCCGGACGGCTCGCTGATCGCCTTCGAGTCGACCCGGCGCGGCGACACCGACCTCTTCAGCGTCGCCCCCGACGCGAGCGGGCTCAAGCAGCTGACGTTTTCGCAGGGCTTCGACGGCGACCCCGCCTGGGGTGACGACGGTAACCGGATCGCCTTCGAGACGACCCGCAACGGCAATTTGGACGTCTACTCGATTCGCAGCGACGGGACGGGGCAGGCGCGCCTGACGACCTCCTCGGCGAACGACGCCGATCCCGCCTGGTCGCCGGATGGAACGAAGATCGCATTCACGAGCGACCGCTCCGGCCGGCGTCAGGTCTGGATCATGAACGAGGACGGCAGCAACCAGACCCAGCTGACGACCGTGGCCAACACCGGCGGTGAGAATCCCAGCTGGTCGCCGGCCGGCCGCCGGCTCGTCTTCGATTCCGACCGGGACGACGCCGGCAATCTCGACGTCTGGATTATGAACGCCGACGGCTCCGACCAGGAGCGGCTGACCGACAGTCCAGCTCTCGACGCGCTGCCGGCCTACTCGCCCGACGGACGCGTGATCGTCTTCGTCAGCGACCGCACCGCAAAGGGAAACCGGGAGTTCTTCGCGATGACCGCCATCGGAGGCTCTCAGCGCCGGCTGCTGGCGCACCCGAGGCTGTGGGACATGTCGCCCGACTGGGGCAGCAGCCGCGGGCGCCGCGGCTGCACGATCACGGGCACGATCAACAACGACGATCTCGTCGGCACGCCCCGCCGTGACGTCATCTGCGGCCTCGGCGGCGACGACCGGCTGCGCGGGCTCGGCGGCGACGACCTGCTCGTCGGTGGAACAGGCGCCGACCTGCTCGACGGCGGCGGCGGCCGCGACACGGCCTCGGTCGACCGGAAGGGCGACCGCACCCTGCGGGTCGAGCGCCGCGTCAGAGGCTGAGACCGACCCGTCAAGGCGGGCCGCGGATCAAGGCGTCGCAGTAGAGTCGGCGCATGCTTCGAGGCGCCCTCGCCGCGGCGGTGACCCCACTGGGCGACGATCGCCTCGACGAGGAGGCTGTCGGCCCTTACGTCGACTTCCTCGTCGCAGCGGGGCTGGACGGCCTGCTGGCGCTCGGGACGACTGGCGAAGGGTTGCTGTTCCAGCCCGACGAACGGCGGCGGGTCGTCGAAGCGTTCGTCGCCGCTGCCGCCGGACGGCTGCAAGTCGCCGCTCATTGCGGCGCGCAGACCACGGCCGACACCGTGGCGCTGGCGGCGCACGCGGCCGAGGCCGGGGCGGACGCCGTCGCCGTGATCGGGCCGCCGTACTTCCAGCTCGACGAGCGCGCGCTGCTCGAGCACTTTCGCGCCGCTGCGGCCGCGTGTGCGCCGGTCCCGTTCTACGTCTACGAGTTCGAGCGTGCCAGCGGCTACGCGGTGCCGTTGCCGGTTCTCCACGAGCTCCGCGAGCAGGCGCC
>JAWVCV010000180.1:0-2622 GCA_033858115.1 Gaiellaceae bacterium | reverse complement strand
CGGTTCCGGCCCAGAGTCGCGCGAGCCCGACATGCAGCTGTACGAGGGCGCTGCGGGGATACAGGGCGCCCAGCTGCTCGACCCGGTCAGCACCCACCGGCCAGGAGACGAAGGCGCCGCCGAGCTTTGCCTCGAGCGACTGGTAGCGGGCGAAGATGCGGCCGGCCTCGCGGCGCTTGCCGGTCTCGTAGAGCTGCGCCGCCCGTCGCAGATCGCGCGCCTCCGCGTCGTCCCGGATGCCGAGAGAGAGCACGAGCGGCGGGAAGCCCGCACGCGGCTTCGGCTGCTCGCTCGCAGCCGGCGCCGACGCGACGTCCTCGGTCGAGAGCGCGGTCGCGCCCACCACGACGACCGCGGCGAGGGCCGCAAGCGCGGCGACCACCAGGCTCGTACGGGTCCGGGGGGACACGAGGCCAGACTAGCCGCCGTCGTTTCGATCGATCAGCTCGCACGGGATTAACCGGATGACGCGTATCGTTTACGGGGAAGATGGCCACCTACAGAGAGCTGCTTGCCCAGGTGAAGGACGAGATCGCGGAGGTCGGCGCAGCCGACGCGCGCGAGCGTCAGGACTCGGCCCTCTTCGTCGACGTGCGCGAGCGCGAAGAGTGGGAGGAAGGCACGGTGCCAGGCGCGGTCCACGTCCCGCGTGGGCAGCTCGAGTCGCGGATCGAGGGCCTGGTCCCCGATCGGTCGCGCGAGATCGTCGTCTACTGCGCGGGCGGCTCGCGCTCCGCCTTCGCGGCGAAGGCGCTCGGCGAGCTCGGCTACGAGAACGTCACGTCGCTCACAGGCGGTTTCACCGACTGGAAGCGGAACGGCTTCCCCGTCGAGACGCCGCGCAGCCTGACCCCGAACCAGCGCCGGCGCTACTCGCGGCACCTCCTGATCCCCGAGGTCGGCGAAGCGGGCCAGGAGCGCCTGCTCGCGGCGCGCGTGCTGCTGATCGGCGCCGGCGGGCTCGGCTCGCCCGCCTCGCTCTACCTCGCAGCTGCCGGCGTCGGCACCCTCGGGATCATCGACGCGGACGTCGTCGACGACTCGAACCTCCAGCGCCAGATCGTCCACTCGACCGACTCGCTCGGCGAGGCGAAGGTCGTCTCGGCCAAACGGACGATCGAGGCGCTCAACCCGGACGTCGAGGTGAAGACCTACCAGGAGCGGCTCACGTCCGAAAACGTCGAGCGCATACTCGGCGAGGGCTGGGACGTGATCCTCGACGGCGCCGACAACTTCCCCACCCGCTACCTCGTCAACGACGCCTCCGTCTGGAACGGGATCCCTGTCGTGCACGGCTCGATCTATCGCTTCGAGGGGCAGGTCACGGTTTTCAACCCGGGCGAGGGCCCCTGCTATCGCTGCCTCTTCCCCACTCCGCCGCCGCCGGAGCTGGCTCCGAGCTGCGCCGAAGGCGGCGTGCTCGGCGTCCTTCCCGGCATCGTCGGCTCGCTCCAGGCGAATGAGGCGCTGAAGCTCGTCCTCGGCATCGGCGACACCCTGGAGGGCCGGCTGCTCCTGCTCGACGCACTCGGCGCGACGGTCGACGAGGTCGCCGTGCAGCGCGACCCGGCCTGCCCCGTGTGCGGCGAGAACCCGACGATCACCGAGTATGTCGACTACGTCGAGTTCTGCCAGCGGGTGGGCCCGTGATCAAGGTGCGAATCCCGCCGACGCTCCGCAACGAGGTCGGTGGCGCGCGCGAGGTGATCGGCGAGGGCGACACGGTGCGCGAGGTGCTCGAGGACCTCGCTGCGCGCTACCCGGCCCTCGAGGCGCAGCTCTTCGAGGAGGGCGACCTCGCGCCCTTCGTCAATGTCTACGTCGGCGGCGAGGACGTCCGCACGCTCGACGGGCTCGACACACGCGTCAACGGCGCGTCCATGATCTTGCTGCCCGCCATGGCCGGCGGGTGCTGAGAACCGCCGAATCGCTCCTCGCGCTCGTCGGGAACACGCCCCTCGTCGAGCTCTCCCGGTTCGCGCCCGGACCCGTCCGCGTCTACGCGAAGCTCGAGGGACAGAACCCCACGGGCTCGATCAAAGACCGGATCGCGAAGGCGATGATCGAGGCCGCAGAGGCTTCGGGCGAGCTCCAGCCGGGCCGCCGGCTGCTCGAGCCGACGAGCGGCAACACCGGCATCTCGCTTGCCCTCGTCTCGAAGCTCAAGGGCTACCCACTCACGTGCGTGATGCCCGCCAACGCGACCGAGGAGCGGCGGCGGGTGCTGAAGCTCTTCGGCGCCGAGATCATCGAGTCGCCCGGCGCGGAAGGCTCGAACGGCGCGGTGCGCCTGGCACTCGAGCTGGCCGAGCGCGATCCCTCGTACTTCATGCCGTTCCAGTACGCGAACGAGGCGAATCCACGCGCGCACTACGAGGGCACGGGGGCCGAGATCGCCGAGGCCCTCGACCGCGTCGACGTGCTCGTCGCCGGGCTCGGCACCGGCGGCACGTTGATGGGCACGGGCGCGCGGTTGCGCGAGAGCTTTCCCGACATCGTCGTCGCGGCTGCGGAGCCGCTGCCCGGCGAAGCGGTGATGGGCCTCCGCTCGCTCGAAGACGGCTACGTCCCGCCGATCCTCGACGTCGACAAGCTCGATCGCAAGATGCTCGTCTCGAACGC
>JAWVCV010000179.1:0-2804 GCA_033858115.1 Gaiellaceae bacterium | reverse complement strand
AGGGAGTCTGGACCCACGACCATCCGCTGCTGCCACCGGATCTGAAGGGCCTGGGGCTGCCGGTCCGCGTCGGCGTGCCCAAGGAGGAGCGCGCGCTGATGGATCTCTACCCGCAGCCCCGGGGGCGAGAGCCGGCGGTGGAGTACGTGCCGCTCCCTCCTGCCCGCCGAGGCGCCGGCCGCCGTCGCAGCTGAGCTCAGACGGCCACGATCAGCACCGACTTGAAGCTGTGCACCTTCGCGCACTCGGCGTAGGGGAAGCCGTCGTACACGCCGAGCGCGTAGCGGCCGGCCGCCGGGAAGACGACGCGGGCGCGGTACGACCCGGCCTTCGCGGTCTTCCTCGCCTTGAACACGAAGAGCTTGCCGGCGGCGTTGCGGATCCGCACCTCCGGCTTCGCGTCCACCATCGGCGTGCGGCCGTGCTGGAGGACGCGGATCGTGACGACCCACGGCTGTCCTGCCTGGAGCCCCGGCTTGGGCAGCGAGTTGACGCCGACCGTGGCCCAGCAGCCCGCCTGGGCCGTGGCTGCGAGCGCGAGGCCGGCCAGGGCCGTCGCAACGAGGACGAAGAGTTTCTTCATGCCGGACCTCCGATTCGCGATGACGCCCGGGTTACACCGTCCGCGCGGCGGCGGTTCCCTACTTGGCGGAGCGCGCGAGCTCCAGTGCCTCGGCCTTCGTCAGGTCGCCCTCGAGCCGCAGCAGCAGCTTGCCGCGGTTCCAGAGCAGGACCGTGCCCGCGAGGTACGTCGGCTCGTCCGTGATCCGACGGTTTACGTCCCGGAACATGACGAAGTGCTCGTCGCCGGTGATGAAGAGGCCGCGCTCGCCGTGCACGACGACGTTCTCGACGCGCGTGCCCCGGGAGCCCACCTTCTTCACGATCCCTTCCCAGACCGAGCCGCGCAGCTGCGAGAGGACGAGCCGCGGCTTCTCGGCCGGCCCGTAGACGAGCGAGGCCATCTGGCTTCCCTGCACGAAGATCGCGTCCGGCTCGCCCAGGTCGAGCAGCTCGAAGCCGACCCGGCGTTCCGCCTCGCCGCGGCTGACCGGCTCGCCGAAGTCGATCGGCCGCCTCTCCAGCTGCGGCAGCGTCTCCACGAGCTCGACGGTTGCGCCCCGGAGATGGAAGATCTCGCGGAAGGCGCTCCGGGCGCCGGGAGAGAGGGCGAGCACGGCGCCGAGCACGGCCAGCAGGACTGCGAGCCCGAGCGCGAGCGGGCGCACGAGCCGGCGCCGCGCAGAGCGGCGGCCGGGAGCGTGCTCGAATCGCGGCGTGTGCGGCCACTCCAGCTCACGGCCGAGGTCGACGAGGCGGCGCTCGAGCTCGCTCATCCGCTCTCCCCCAGCTCAGTCCGCAGGCGCGCGAGGGCCCGCGAGGTGCGCGACTTGACCGTCCCGCGCCGCAGCGAGAGCACCTGGGCCGTCTCGTCTTCGCCGAGCTCGAGCAGGTAGCGGCAGGAGAGCACCAGCCGGTCGTCCTCGCTCAGCCGCTCGAGCGCTCCGAGCAGCTCGGCGCGCTGCTCGGCGGCGAGAACCCTCCCCTCGGGAGACGGAGCCGCGTCCCCCGAGGGAAGCTCGTGCGCCGCGCGCAGCGCCAGGCCGTCGCGGCGGCCCGCAGCGCGGCGCCGGTTGCGCGCCTCGTTGGCGACGATCGCGAGCAGCCACGGCCGAAACGGCGCGCCGCGGCGGAACCGCGGCAGGGCCCGCCAGGCGTTCGTGAGCCCGACCTGGGCGGCGTCCTCGGCGTCGGCGGCGTTGCGGGCGATCAGGTAGGCGGTGCGGAAGGCGATCTCCTCGTGGTCGCGGACGAGCGCGGCGAACGCGGTTGCGTCACCGCGTCGGGCCTGCTCGACGAGCTCGTCCTGGGTCGGTGGTCGGCTCACCACTCGATCCTCCTACACCACGGGGGTAATCTCGGTTCCATGGCACGGGCGGTTGGGCTCAACCACATCGCGCTCGAGGTCGGGTCGCTCGACGAGGCGCTCGAGTTCTACGGACGTCTCGTCGACCTGGAGCTGCGCGGCCGCGGATCGGGGATGGCCTTCGTGGACATGGGCGACCAGTTCCTCGCGCTCGCAGAGGGGCGGACGCAGGCGGCGGACGCAAGCCGGCACTTCGGGCTCGTCGTCGACGACAAGAAAGCGGTGCTGGCGGCGGTGCGCGACGCCGGCGTCGAGCTCTTCGGCGGCAACTCGTTCCGCGACCCCTGGGGCAATCACGTCCAGATCGTCCAGTACGACGAGGTCCAGTTCACCAAGGCGCCTGAGATCCTGAGCGGGATGGGGCTCCAGCTCGAGAAGACGGAGAAGGCGACGCAGGAGCTCCGCGACAAGGGGCTCGCCTGACAGATCTGAGCCACGCGGACCTCGTCGACCTGCTGCTCCTGCTGGCAGCCGGCACGGCGATGCTGGTGCTCGTCCCGAAGCTGCGGATCCCGTATCCGATCCTGCTCGTGCTGGGCGGGCTCGTGCTCGGCTTCGCGCCGGGCCTGCCCGAGATCAACCTGCCGCCCGACCTCGTGCTCGTCGGTGTCCTGCCGCCACTCCTCTACGGGGCCGCCTTCTTCACCTCCCTGCGCGACCTGCGCGCGAACCTCCGCCCGGTCGGGCTGCTCGCGGTCGGCCTCGTACTCCTGACCATGGTCGTCGTCGCCGTCGTCGCGCACGCGATCGTCCCGGGCCTGCCCTGGGCCGCCGCGTTCGTGCTCGGCGCGGTCGTCTCCCCCACCGACCCGATCGCCGCGACCGCGATCATGCAGCGCCTCGGCGTGCCGCGGCGGATCGTCTCCGTGATCGAGGG
>JAWVCV010000178.1:0-10359 GCA_033858115.1 Gaiellaceae bacterium | reverse complement strand
AAGCTGTCCTCGAGGCGCGCCGCGGTCTCTGCCATTTTGCCGTCTCCTTGCCCTCGTTGACCCCTGCGCTGGAGACAATGAGAGAACCGGCGGACGGAAGCAACCGGGAGGCGCCGCGCGTGTCTTCGCTCGGGTCCTAAACAGGACGGAGGAACATGCGGCGCTCGAGCGGGAGCTCGCGGACGAGCTGGCGGGTCCGCTCGTTCAGATCGTCCGAATAGGCCCAGCCCACGTACTGACACCGCGGGCAGCTGCCCGACTCCTCGAACCGCCGCGGACCCGGCGTGAACGCCCGCGCATGGCCGCAGCGGAGGCACTCGACCGTGAGCGACTCCACGTTTCTGTTGTCGGCGGCAAGACCCGAGGCCGAGACCCCGAACGAGGGATACCTTGTAACAGCCTGTTACTTGGCTCGGGCGGCCGCCAGGAGCTCGTCCCAGCTGCAGAGCTTGATTCGCGGTCGTCCGTGCGGCTCGCCGGCGCTGCGCTCGGTGCGGTCGATCGCCTCCCAGCCGCCGTGCAGCACCGCCTCGACGCCGCGCTCCTCCAGCAGCTGCTCGAGCGTCCCGTCGCCGCGAGGACGGAGCTGGCCGGCGCGCGCGTCGTCGAGCAGCAGCGCGACAGTCTCCGTCGCATCCTTCTTGTTCGTTCCGATCACGCCGCTCGGGCCGCGCTTGATCCAGCCGGCGACGTACGTACCGGGCTCGACGCGTCCGCCCTCGTTCGGAATCGTGCCGGAGCTCTCGTCGAACGGGAGGCCGGAAAGCGGCACGCCGCGGTAGCCGACGCTGCGGAAGACGATCCCGCACTCGATCGTCTCGCGCTCGCCGGTCGGCACTGCCCGCCCTTCGACGAGCTCGTTGCGGACGAGCTCGACGGCCTCGACCTTCCCGTCGCCGAGGATCGCGGTCGGCGAGCGCAGGAAGCGCAGGCGGATCGCGCGCGGCTTGTCGCTGCGCTCGCGTCCCGCGTAGTCGCGCAGGTGGTCCACGTTGCGCTTCACCGTCGCCGGCGCGGCCGCCAGCTCCGCCTCGCTGGCCTCGTCGAGCTCGAGGTCGGCTGGGTCGACGATCACGTCGGCGCCCTCGAGCTCGCCGAGCTCGCCGACCTCGACCGGCGTCCAGGCTGCCTGGACCGGCCCGCGGCGGCCGACGACGACGATCTCGCGGACGCCCGCCTCGTTGATCGCGGCTATCGCCGCCTCGGTCGTGTCCGTGGGGGCGAGCTCGGCGGGCGTGAGCGCGAGCATGCGCGCGACGTCCAATGCGACGTTGCCGTTGCCGATCACGACCGCGCGTTCGTGCGAGAGGTCGAACTGCAGGCCCTGGAAGTCGGGGTGGCCGTTGTACCAGGCGACGAACGCCGTCGCCGGCCAGGAGCCGGGCAAGTCTTCGCCCGGGATGTCGAGCTGCCGGTCGGTCTGCGCGCCCACCGAGTAGAGGACCGCGTCATAGCGCTCGCTGAGCTCGTCGTGGGTGACGTCCTTGCCGACCTCGACGTTGCCGAAGAAGCGGAAGCCCGGGTTCGCCGCCGTCCGCTCGAACGCGCGCGAGACCGCCTTGATGTTCGGGTGGTCGGGAGCGACGCCCAGCCGAACGAGCCCCCACGGCGTGGGGAGGCGCTCGATCATGTCGACCTCGACTCCGAGATCGCTTGCGAGCAGCGCGGCGGCGGCGTAGAACCCTGCCGGGCCGGAGCCGACGATGGCGACACGAAGGTTGTGGGCTGCGCTCACCTGCGCGATGCTACGGAACATGAGGGTGGTCCTTGCCGGACTGCTGCTCCTCCTCTGCCTCGGCTGTGGCGGTGAGGATCGCGACGGCGAGCCTTTCGCGATCTACCACCTCGAGACCGCGGTCGGCGGACCGGGCGTCGTGGGCGAGCTGCGCTGCGGGCCACTGCGCGTCGTCTGCCCGGGCGTCGTCAGGCAGCCGCCGCCGCATGGGTTTCGCTACGCGGTCAGGTCCGCGCCGGCGCTGACCGGCGAGGACATCGATCGCTCGACGGCCCGGCGCGCAGCGGACCCCGAGACGGGAGCGCCGCTCGTCGTCGTCGACCTCACCGCCGAGGGGAGCCGCGCGTTTGCCCGGGTGACCAAGGAGGCAGCCCGCGTCGGCGGGCGCGACCAAGCGTGGCATCACGTCGCGGTGGTCGTCGGCGACGAGATCGTCGCGTTTCCGCAGGTCGACTACGACGCCTATCCCGACGGGATCACGGACGCGCCCGGGATCCAGATCGTCGCCGCGAGCGACGCGGACGCGCGCGAGCTCGTCAGGCGGCTGCGCGGCGGCTAGCCTGCGTCGCCTCGTCGAACGAGCCCCGACTCGTAGGCGAGGATCACGGCCTGGATTCGGTCGCGTAGGTCGAGCTTCGAGAGGACGTGCGCGACATGCGACTTGACGGTGTGCTCGCTCACCACGAGCTCCGCAGCGATCTCCGCGTTCGAGCGGCCGCGGGCGAGGAGGCGCAACACTTCCGTCTCGCGGGCCGTGAGCCCGTCCAGCGCGGGAGGAACGGCCGGCTCGGCAAGGTTCGCGAACCGCTCGATCAGGCGACGCGTGACGGCCGGAGCGAAGAGCGAGCCGCCGTCCGCGACGACGCGAATGGCAGCGAGCAGCTGGGCCTCGGGTGCGTCCTTGAGCAGGAAGCCGCTCGCGCCCGCCCGGAGGGCGGCGAAGACGTACTCGTCGAGGTCGAACGTCGTCAGCATGAGCACGCGCGGTGAGTCGGGCATCGCGGCGATCTGCCGGGTCGCCTCGATCCCGTCCACCCGAGGCATCCGAACGTCCATCAACACGACATCTGGCGTCAACCGTCGGGCTTCCGCCACAGCCTCGACGCCGTCGGTCGCCTCGCCGACGACCTCGAGCTCTGCGTCGGCGCCGAGGATCATCCGGAAGCCCGAGCGCACGAGGTGCTGGTCGTCCGCGAGAAGAATGCTGATCACAGCGGCAACCGCGCGTTGATCGTGAAACCGCCCTCCGGGCGCGGTCCACTCGCGAGCTCGCCGCCGAAGATTGCGACCCGCTCGCGCATCCCGGCCAGGCCATGCCCACCGCCGGCGCCGTTGGCCGACCCTGCGCCCGTGTCGGCGATCTCGAGCTCCAGCGCATCGGGCTCGAAGCGCACGGAGACGCGTGCGCGGGCGGGCCCGGCGTGCTTCAGCGCGTTCGTCAGCGCCTCCTGCACGATCCGATATGCGGACACGTCGACTCCGGGTGGAAGCTCCCGGCGCTCGCCCTCGACGTGCAGGTCGACCGGGAGCCCGGCATCACGCACCTGCGCCACGAGCAGCTCGAGGTGGGCAAGCGACGGCTGAGGCGCGAGGGCCACGTCCTCGTCGTCCGCGCGCAGCATGTGCAGCAGCCGGCGCATCTCGGCGAGCGCCGTCGCTCCGGTGGACTCGATCGCCTCGAGTGCGTCGTCGCGCTCCGTTCCCTCGGTATGGCGCGCGCCGCGCGCCTGCAGCACGATCACGCTGATCGCGTGCGCGACGACGTCGTGCAGCTCTCGCGCGATCCGCGCCCGCTCCTCCGCGACCGCTGCGCGCGCCCCTACGTCCCGCTCGACGATGAGCTCGCGCTCGCGCTCGCGGCGGCCGCGGATCGCACGGCCGGCGAGCCAGACGCCGCCGAAGATCCCGACGAAGAAGACGGCGTTGCCGATCGTGTCCGCGAGCCCGCCGTTTCCCGAGTCGGCGAGGATCCCGAGGACCGAGATCGAGGCGACGAGCATGAGCCCGGCGACTGTCGAGCGCCCGCGCGTGTGCGCCCCGGCTGAGTAGACGGCGATCGCGAGCGTGAGCGCGAGCGTGATCGGGTCCTGGTTGGGCGGCGTGTAGAGGTCGATCAGCAAGAAGCCGCCGATATTGGTCGCCAGCGCGACGAGTGGCAGGCGCACGCGCACGATCAGGGAGAGGCTCAGCGCCAGGGCCAGGACGTAGAGCCAGCCCGGGTAGTCCACCTGGACGAAGGCGATCTCCCCCTCCGCAAGCGCTGCGAGGCCCAGAGCGAGGAGGACGTCGCGTCGTGCCGGCTCGCTGCTCATGCGCTGAGGCTACGTCGCTCGTGGGCCCGTGTCATCAGTCGTGCGGGCGATAAGCGGGTCGTCCGCGAGAGCCACCGAGGATCGCGCCCCCGGGCGACGACGTGCGGTGTCCCGGCTCCTACCGTCGAGAGCAACCCACGAAGGAGGAGTTCGATGCGCAGGATGATCGTGATCGCGGCAGTGGCGCTGACCGCCGGGTGCGGGGGAGGCAGCGAGCCGGCCGCAAACGTCGTCGAGATCCAGAGCGACGAATATGCCTTCGTGATGCCGAAGAGGGTCGAGGGTGGCTGGACGACCATGCAGTTGACGAATACCGGCGGCGAGCCCCACGAATTCGCGCTCGTGCGGCTGGAGGACGGCAAGACGCTCGACGACGTCGAGCAGCTTCTCTCCGATCCCGCTGCCCAGGAACGGGAGCCTCCGTCCTGGGCGAAGATCCGTGCCGGCCTTCCGACCGTCGGGCCCGGCGAGACGGCGGCGCTGACCGAGGAGCTCGAGCCCGGACGCTACGCGCTGATCTGCTTCCTGGACGGCCCGAACGGAAGGCCGCACTTCATGGACGGGATGATCAGCGAGCTCGAGGTCGCGGGCGTTGCGGGCGCGGGCGCCCCGAAGGCCGATGCGACGCTCGAGCTCGGGAAGGGCTTGACCGCGCCGCGCTTGGAGGCGGGGGCAAGGACGCTGGAGCTACGGAACGACGCCGGCGAGGCCAGCGGCGTCTTCATGGTCTCGTACGCGCCCGGAAAGACCGCCAAGGACCTCAACGCCTGGATGGAGAGCGGCATGAAGGGTCAGGCGCCCGGCGGCTTGCACGGCGGTGCCATCGACGTTCCGCCGCACAGCATCGTCTACCTGACGTACACGTTCGAGACCGGCGTCGAGTACGCCCTCTTCGACGACGTGAACCAGATCGAGAAGAGGTTCTCGGTCGAGTGAGCTAGTGGGAGCAGCCGGAGCCGCAGCCGCCGCCGTGCGCGTCGGGAGCGGCTTCGGCGCCGCCCTCTTCGACGGTGAACGAGTGGCCGCAGCCGCAGGACGCGGAGGCGTTCGGGTTGTCGATCTTGAACCCGGACTCCTCGAGGCCGTTCAGGAAGTCGATCGTCGCGCCCTTGAGATACGGGACGCTGTACGGGTCGATCACGACGGTGACGCCGTGCAGCTCGAGCGTCTCGTCGTCCTCGACCGGGCCCGAGTCGAAGCCGAGCCCGTACTGGAATCCCGAGCAGCCGCCGCCCTGGATCGCGACGCGCAGGACGGAGCTCTCGCCGGCCGGGTCCTCGGCCATCAGCTCGCGAATCTTCTCCGCTGCGGTCGGGGTCAGCGAGACGAGGGTCTCGGGGCGCTCTGCGATCTCCACGACCCTGATGGTAGCAGGGCCGAATGCCGTTCCCCGAGGGCCGACTTTGTAACACCCGCGACACGCTTGGTTCCGGGATTTGCACCTCTCTTCGTGCCGCCGTTCGAACCTTGCTAGCGTTGGGCCGACTCGGATGCTGGGCGACTACTTTCCGTTCCTGGTCTACGCGTTCTTCGCTGCCGTGATCCCGGCCTCGATGATCGCGTTCTCGTTCATCTTCGCCCAGCCCCCGCAGCGCCGCGTCAAGGCTCGGTTCCTGCCGTTCGAATCGGGCGTGTCCGAGGGACCCCCGAAGCAGCAGCGCTTCACGGTCAGCTTCTACCTCACGGCGATGCTCTTCATCCTCTTCGACATCGAGATCGTCTTTCTCTATCCGCTCGCAGTCGTGCTCCAGCGGCTCGGGTGGTTCGGCCTGTCCGAGTTTCTCGTCTTCGTCGCGATCCTGGCCGTCGCCTACGTCTACATCTGGCGGAAGGGCGCGCTCGAATGGCACTAGACCAATCGGTCGACCCGGAGCGGATCTCGAAGCGGCCGCTCGCCAAGGCGGGCCTCCAGTCGGAACGGCTGCTCTGGCCGACGAAGGGGCCCGGCGTCTTCGAGCGCGAGGTCGAGAGCATGGAGGACGCGCTCGGGCTGTCGACGCTCGAGAAGGCGGTCGCGTGGGCGCAGACGAAGTCGATGTGGCCCGCGACCTTCGGGCTCGCCTGCTGCGCGATCGAGATGATGTCGATCGTCTCCTCGCGCTACGACATCGCGCGGTTCGGGATGGAGAAGTTCAGCTCCTCGCCGCGCCAGGCCGACCTGATGATCGTCTCGGGCCGTGTCGCGCACAAGATGGCGGCGCCATTGCGCCAGGTCTACGACCAGATGCTCGAGCCGAAGTGGGTGATCGCGATGGGCGCCTGCGCCAGCTCCGGTGGGATGTTCAACAACTACACGATCCTCCAAGGCGTCGACAAGATCGTGCCCGTAGACATCCACGTTCCCGGCTGCCCGCCGCGCCCGGAGGCGCTGATGGAGGGAATCGTGCGCCTGCACGAGAAGGTGCTCGCCGGTGTGCCCCCGGCGTACCAGATCCGCGGAGTCGCCAGCTAGTGGCCTACGAGGGCGTTCCGGGAGTGGTCGAGACACGGCAGGCGTTCGGCGAGACGACGCTCGTCGTCGACCCGGCGCGGCTCGAGGAGGCCTGCCTGCACCTGCGCGACGAGCTGGGCTTCGACCTTCTGCTCGACGTCACCGCCACCGACTACCTCGGCTGGGGCGAGGAGGGAGTCGCCGGCTACTACGGCACAGCCGGCGGGCGCGACATCAACGACCCGGCGGCGCAGGGCTACGCACGCAATCCGGCCCCGAAGCCCGCCCGCTTCTCGCTCAACTACCACCTGCTGCGGCTCGCCGACGGCGCCGCTCGCGTCCGCGTTCAGGTCTGGCTCGACGAAGGCCAGTCCGTCGCGACCGTGATCCCCGTCTGGCCGACCGCCGACTGGCACGAGCGCGAGGCCTTCGACATGCTCGGCATCGGCTTCGACGGCCACCCGAACCTCGCCCGCATCCTGATGGACGAGGACTGGGAGGGGCACCCGCTCCGCAAGGACTATCCGATCGGCGGCGAGCCCGTGCGCTTCTCGGAGGAGGAATAGTGGCCGTCGTCGAGCGCCGCCCGGCGATCTACGAGGGCTCGCGGATCCCGCAGCCGATCCCGACCGTCCTGCAGCGGGACCCGCAGCTGGAGGACGTGCTGACGGTCAACTTCGGACCCAACCACCCGTCCACGCACGGCGTGCTCCGGCTCGTCGTCGACCTGCATGGCGAGCACGTCGTCGGGCTCTCCGCCGTGATCGGCTATCTCCACACCGGCTTCGAGAAGACGATGGAGCAGAAGACGTGGTGGAAGGGCGTCACCTACCCGGCCCGGGTCGACTACGTCTCGTTCCAGTACAACGAGCTCGTCTACGTGCTCGCGGTCGAGAAGCTCCTTCAGCTGCAGGTGCCGCGCAAGGCGACCTGGACGCGGATGGCGCTCGGCGAGCTCGCCCGCATCCACTCTCACCTCGTGTACCTCGGCACCTCCGCGCTGGAGATCGGCGCGATCTCGATGTTCTGGTACTGCTTCCGCGAGCGCGACCTCGTGCTCGACCTCTTCGAGATGGTCGCCGGGACGCGCATGCACACGCGCTACTTCCAGGTCGGCGGCCTCGCCGAGGACATCCCGCGCGGCTTCTACGACGAGACGCGCGCGTTCTGCGAGCGGATGCCGAAGGCGGTCGACGAGTACGAGGCGATCCTCAACTCGAACAGGATCTGGCTCGAGCGGACGAAGGGCGTCGGCCTCCTCTCCGCTGCCGACGCGATCGCGCTCGGCCAGACCGGCCCGAACCTCCGCGCCTCGGGCGTCGACTGGGACCTGCGGCGCCGCGAGCCCTACCTGGCCTACGACGAGGTCGACTTCGACGTGCCCGTCTACCACGGCGGCGACGTCTACGACCGCTACAGGGTCCGCGTCGACGAGATGCGCGAGTCGACCCGGATCGTCGCGCAGTGCATCGACCGGCTCGAGGAGATGCAGGGCGAGCCCTGGATCGCCGACGACCGCAAGGTCGTGCTGCCGCCTCGCGAGGAGCTGCACACGTCGATGGAGTCGCTGATCCACCACTTCAAGATCGTCACGGAGGGCTTCCGCGTCCCCGAGGGCGAGGTCTACGTGGGCGTCGAGTCGCCGCGGGGCGAGTCGGGGTGCTACCTCGTCTCCGACGGCGGCCCCAAGCCCTGGCGCGTCAAGTTCCGCGCACCGTCCTTTGCCGCCCTGCACGCGACGGCCACCTGCATGACCGATGCCGCCGTCGCCGATCTGATCGCGATCGTCGGCTCCCTGGACGCGGTGATGGGAGACGTGGACCGGTGAGCACGCTGTACGAGGAGATCCAGGAGATCCGGAAGCTGTATCCCGTCTCGCGGTCGGCGACGCTGCCGGCGCTCCGGCTCGCGCAGGAGCGCCACGGCTGGCTCTCGCCCGAGGCGTTTCGCGAGGTCGCCGACGCCCTCGACGAGACGCCCGCGTACTGCATGGCCGTCGCGTCCTTCTACGACATGTACCACCTGAAACCCGTCGGGAAGCACCTGGTCGAGGTGTGCACGAACATCTCCTGCGCGCTCGTCGGCGCCCAGCAGGTGCTGGAGGCGTTCGAGTCCAAGCTCGGCGTCCGCGCCGGCGAGACGACCGAGGACGGCGAAGTGACGCTGCGGACTGTGGAGTGCGCCGGCGGTTGCGGCTGGGCGACCGTGGTCGCGGTCGATCACCGCTACCGCGAGCCCGTTCGGGCGCAGGACGTGCCCGCGATCGTGGAGGAGCTTCTCCGTGGCGAGTGAGCAGTTCGTCGTCCTCGCGCCCGAGGGGCACAAGCCGCTCACGAGGCTCGCCGACTACCGCGAGGCGGGCGGCTTCGAGTCGCTCGCGAAGGCCCGCCAGATGGAGCCGGCCCAGGTCGTCCAGGAGATTCTCGACTCGGGCCTCCGCGGCCGCGGCGGCGCGTTCTTCCCCACCGGCCGCAAGGCGAGCTTCCTCGCCAAGGGCACCGGCAAGCCCACCTATCTCGTCGTCAACGCGGACGAGTCGGAGCCGGGCACCTTCAAGGACCGCGAGATCATGTTCACCGTCCCGCACCGGCTGATCGAGGGCTGCCTGATCACGGCGCACGCGATCGAGTGCGAGCGCGTCTTCATCTACATCCGCGGCGAGTACCTGGCCGAGTTCGAGGTGTTGCGCGAGGCGCTCGAGGAGGTGCACGCCGCGAAGCTGCTCGGCGGTGTCACGATCGTCCTTCACCGCGGCGCCGGCGCCTACATCTGCGGCGAGGAGACCGCCCTGCTCGAGTCGCTCGAGGGCAAGCGCGGCCAGCCGCGCACGAAGCCGCCGTTCCCTGCGGTCGCGGGCCTCTACGCCTCGCCGAGCCTGATCAACAACGTCGAGACGATCACGACGGTGCCGAAGATCATCGAGCTGGGCGCGAAGGAGTACGCGAAGATCGGCGTCCCCCCGGACTCGTCGGGGACGCGCGTCTTCTCGCTCTCGGGGAACGTCGTCAACGGCGGCAACTACGAGCTGCCGATGGGCGTGACTCTGCGCGAGCTGATCTACGACCCCGAGCTCGGCGGCGGGATCCCGAACGGGCGCCGGCTGAAGGCGGTCATCCCCGGCGGCTCCTCGGTGCCGGTGCTGACGGCCGATCAGGTGGACGTGTCGCTCGACGCGACCTCGATGGCCGAGGCCGGGTCGATGCTCGGGTCCGGCGCGATCATCGTCATCGACGACCGCTGCTGCATGGTGCAGCTCGGCCTCCGCGTCGCGCAGTTCTACATGCACGAGAGCTGCGGCAAGTGCACGCCCTGCCGCGAGGGCACGCGCTGGATGGTGCAGATCCTCGACGCGATCGAGGAGGGGACGGCGTCGCAGGGCGACCTCGACCTGCTCCTCGACGTCTGCGACCGGATCCTCGGCAAATGCCTCTGCCCGCTCGGCGACGCGGCCGCGATGCCGGTCGCGAGCTACGTCGACAAGTTCCGGGCCGAGTTCCAGGACCACCTCGACAGTGGCTGCCCCATGCACGGCGAGTCCTCGCTCGAGGACGTGCTCGCGCCGGTCGACCAGCACACGCACGACCCCGTCGCCCGGGTGCCTGCGTGAGCGCGACCGAGTACGTCAAGGTCAGCGTCGACGGGCGCGAGGTCGAGGTCGCGAAAGGGACGGGGCTCGTCGAGACCGCCGCTGCGGCCGGGATCGAGATTCCCGTCTTCTGCTACGAGCCGCGCCTCGGGCCCGCGGTGGGGGCGTGCCGGATGTGCCTCGTCGAGGTCGAGGGGATCCCGAAGCTGCAGGCCGGCTGCACGCTGACCGCCCAGGACGGGATGGTCGTCCGGACCGCGCAGTCCTCGGAGAAGGCCGCGGAGGGCCAGAACGC
>JAWVCV010000177.1:0-14025 GCA_033858115.1 Gaiellaceae bacterium | reverse complement strand
ACGCAAACTGGGTGGTCGCGGACCTGTCGGCCGCGCGCGGTCCGGCCGATCTCGTCGTCGCCAGCTACGTGCTCGGCGAGCTCGCCGAGCCGGCGGCAGCCCGGCTCTGGGCGCAGTCCACCGACATGATCGCGTTCGTGGAGCCGGGCACGCCCGCCGGCTACCGGCGAATCCTGGCCGCCCGCGCCGCCGTGATCGAGGCGGGCGGCTCCACGGTCGCGCCCTGCCCCCACGACCTGCCGTGCCCGCTCCCACCCGACGACTGGTGCCATTTCGCGGTCCGTCTCCCCCGCTCGAAGCTGCACCGCCGCGCCAAGGGCGTCGAGCTGGGCTACGAGGACGAGAAGTACTCCTACGCCGCGCTCGGCCGGGAGTCGATCCCGAAAGCGCCCGCGCGGATCATCCGGCCGCCGCAGGTGCGCTCGGGTCACGTCAACCTCGTCACCTGCGAGCCGGACGGCATTCACGCCCGAACCGTCAGCCGCAAGCAGGGCCTCCTGTACCGGGAAACAAGAGACGCCGCCTGGGGGGATCCGATCGACGGCTAGCCTCGTTGCGGCGCGAATGCGCGAAGCCGGGCTTCGCCCGGCGTGAGCCGCGTGGCCAGAGGCCGAAGTGCGGATGAGAGGACTTGAACCTCCACGCCCCGAAGGGCACACGGACCTGAACCGTGCGCGTCTACCAATTCCGCCACATCCGCGCGGAGCGACAGTGTAGCGACCGTCCGAGCGCGACTCTCGAACGGGCGGGGAACTCACGTATCGCGCGATTCCAACCGATGAATGCCCGATGAGCGTGACGAAGCAGGCCGCCGCAGAGCAGCTCTGGAACGAGCTCAGCTGGCTGTTCGAGGACGACGACGGCTCGCTGCCCGAGGTCCGGCTTCTGACCTCGGCGCCGGCTGCCACCGCCCGCATCTTCGAGGAGCTACGACGGCGTTCTGCGCCGCTCGGCCCAACCCAGACCGTGTGGCACAACGTTCGCAAGGAGGAGGTCTCCGTGGCCACGCTTGGCGACGCCGGCGCGCTCGCCGTTCGGGGCGCTCTCGGTCCGCTTCACATCGTGGCGAGAGACATCGAGTCCGCTGGGACCAGGCTGCCCGACCTCGGCGTGAGCGTCGACCCGGACGGGATCGCGATCGACTACCGCATGGGCGAGAGCTGGAACCCGGGCGTGCTGGCCGCATTCGTCGATCTGCTCGCCGATCTGGTGGCGCTGGACACTGGGGCGAGCGTCGACCTCGAGGACTTCGCCGCGGACGCCCGAGAGCGGTTCAGACAAGCCGTCGGCGCGTACCTCGGCGAGGCACAGCCGTAACACCGCCTTAAGACGTCTCACCTACCATGACCGCCGTGCGCCGGGGTCTTGCGATTGCCCTCCTCTGTCTTGCTGCGCTCGCGACCGGGTCGGCGCGGGCCGAGCAAGCCCTCCCCCAAGGCGGGCCGGTCGAGATCGTCGTCACGCTCGCCCAGAAGCCCCTCGGCACGACGCGGTGGCTGGCCGGCCCCACCGTGCAGCGGCGGACGATGGTCGCGGCGCAGAGCGCGGTCGCCGAACGCATCAAGACCGCGATCCCGAGCTCGCAGCTCCGCTGGCGCTACCGCCTCGTCGCCAACGGGATCGCGGTCGTCGTGCCGCGCTCCCAGCTTGGCCGGCTGGCGGCGCTGCCCGGGGTGGAGCGGATCTTTCCGAGCGTCCGCTACCGGCCTCAGCTCGACCGCAGCGTGCCTCAGATCGGCGCGCCCACTCTCTGGGGCGGCGGGCTCGAAAACGCCGGCCAGGGCATGAAGATCGCGATCATCGACGAGGGCATCGACCAGACGCACCCGTTCTTCTCTCCCGCCGGCTACACGATGCCGGACGGTTTCCCCAAGGGCCAGGCTGCGTACACGACTGCGAAGGTGATCGTCGCGCGCGCCTTCCCGCCCGCACGCCCGCAGTGGCGGCACGCCTCCAAGCCCTTCGATCCCGAGTACTCCTCGCACGGAACACACGTGGCCGGGATCGCAGCGGGCAACGCCAACACGAGCGCAGAAGGCGTTCGCATCTCCGGCGTCGCACCGCGCGCCTACCTCGGCAACTACAAGGCGCTGACGATCCCCACCGACTCCGACGTGGGGCTGGACGGCAACTCGCCCGAGATCGTCGCGGCGATCGAAGCGACCGTCGCGGACGGCATGGACGTGATCAACATGTCGCTCGGCGAGCCGGAGATCGAGCCGTCGCGGGACATCGTCGTCCGTGCGCTCGCCGCGGCCGCACGGGCCGGCGTCGTCCCTGTCGTCGCGGCCGGCAACGACTTCGCGGAGTTTGGTCGCGGCTCGGTCGGCTCTCCCGGCTCCGCACCGGACGCGATCACGGTGGCCGCCGTCACGACCAACCGCACCGGCCCGGACGACGTCGCGGCAGGCTTCTCCTCGAGCGGACCGACGCCGCTCTCCCTGCGCCTCAAGCCCGAGGTGAGCGCACCCGGCGTCGCGATCCTCTCCAGCATCCCCGGTGGGGGCTATACGGCCTCGTCCGGAACGAGCATGGCCGCGCCACACGTAGCCGGCGCCGCTGCGCTGCTGCTCCAGCGGCATCCGGCCTGGACTCCGGCGCAGGTCAAGTCGGCGCTCACGCTCACGGGGGATCCAGCGTTCGTCGACGACCGGAAGACCGCCGAGCTGCCGACGGTGCGCGCCGGCGGTGGCGTCGTCAACCTCGCCCGCGCCGACAATCCACTCGTCTTCGCCTCGCCCGTGGCGCTGTCGTTCGGTCTCGTCGGCCCGACGGCCACAGTCACCCGCCAGGTCGAGCTCACCGACGCGGGCGGCGGCCTCGGCCCGTGGACGGTCACGCTCGAGCAGCAGAATGGCGGCGGCGCTTCGGTGGGCTTCTCCTATCCCCCAACGGTGACCGTGCCGGGGCCGCTGCCCGTCACCGCGACCACCTCGGGCTCCCCCGACGCCGAGCTGACGGGCTACGTCGTCCTCACGCGTGGCGCCGACAGGCGCCGGATCCCGTACTGGTTCCGCACCGGCGCCCCGAAGCTCGCCGGCACGAAGACGGCGCCGCTTCGCCGGCCCGGCGAGTACTCGGCGACGACGAAGGGCGGCACGAGCCGCGCCACCCGCTATCTCTACCCGGAACGGCCCACGGGCCTCGGCTTCGCCGCGCAGCTCCCGGGACCGGAGCGGGTGTTCCGCGTCACGCTCGCGCGGCCGGCGCTCAACTTCGGGGTCGCGATCACGAGCCGCGCGAAGGGGGTCGCCGTCGAGCCGCGGATCGTGCTTGCGGGGGACGAGCGGCGGCTGACGGGCTACGCCGCCTTGCCCTACAACCTGAATCCCTACCTGCGGACGTTCGGCGACCCGGTGCTCGCCTCGGGAGTGATCCTGCCTGCGGCCGGGGCATACGACGTCGTCTTCGACAGCCTCTCGGCCGCACGTGCCGGACGGTTCTCGTTCCGGTTTTGGATCAACGACTCGACGCCGCCTGCTGCTGCGCTGCGGACGCCACGGGTCCGGCAGGGCAGCCCGCTCGTGGTCGCGACGACGGATCGGGGCTCGGGCGTCGACCGGTCGTCGCTCGTCGTCCGCATCGACGGCGAGGAGCATGGCGCCAGATTCGTCTCAGGCGCGGTCCAGATCCCGACCTCCGGCATGCGCAACGGCAGGCACGCCCTGCGGCTGCAGATCTCGGACTATCAGGAGTCGCGGAACATGGAGAACGTCGGCGCGATCCTGCCGAACACGCGCGTCCTGACGACGACGTTCGTCGTCGGCTAGCGGCGCCGGTCTTTTTCCTCAATCGTCGGGAGGTCGGCGAGATCGCGCTGGACGCTCTCCGCGAACTCCTCCACCTCGGTGCGGATCAGCTTCAGACCCGCCTTGCGCTTGCGCCGATCGCGCTCCTTGCGAGAGTCGGCGCCGGCGAGCCGGGTCACGCGCTGCCACTCCGCCCCGACGACAACGGCGACGGCGAGTGCCAGCAGCACGAGCCAGGGCCAGCTCACGCGCTCAGTGTACCCCTGCGAAATCGTGAGCTACAGTGGCTTCGTGGCCCGCATCACGCGCTTCGTGGTCGTCGCCGCGGCCGCCGTGCTCGCCGTGCCGGCCCTGGCGCACGCGCAGACACGGACGCTGACCTTCACAACCGGTCCGATCTCCGTCCCCGCATATGGAGTCGCGCAGCAGCCGATGCTCGCGCGCTCCCCGGCGGTCGACGGCTACGTCGTCGGCATGGAGGCCGAGGTCGTGGACGCAAAGGGCCGCGTGCAGGGGCGCGACAAGGTGATGCTGCACCACATCGTCTTCGCCAAGGTCGGCGTCCCGGACTACACGTGTGGAGGCGCGGCCCAGCGCTTCTTCGCCGAGGGCGAGGAACGGCTGGCACTCTCGCTGCCAGGCGGCTACGGCTATCCCAACAAGGCGACCGATCAGTGGGGCCTCCTCTACATGCTGATGAACCACAAGCCCACCCGGCTCAACGGCTACATCCGCTACCGCGTGCGGTATGTCACCGGCGAGCGCCTGACCGCGGTCAAGCCGATCTGGCTCGACGTCCGCAACTGCACCGGCCCCGACCCGGTCTTCGACGCCCCCGGCGGCGGCAAGCGCTTCTCGACCTTCACGGAGACGACCGACTTCAGGATGCCGGAGAGCGGCCGGCTCGTCGCGGGCGGCGGCCACCTGCACGGCGGCGGCATCCGCGTCGAGCTCCGAAACGCGAGCTGCCACACGACTCCCTTCACCTCGCGACCGACCTGGGGCGGCCCGCTGCCGAAGCCGATCCTGCACGAGCCCGGCCCGACGAAGATGTCGTCGTTCCGATCCACGCAAGGAATCCCGGTCGCGAAGGGGCAGACCCTCCGCCTCGCCGCGGTCTACGACAACGGCAGGCCGCACACCAGGGCGATGGGGATCATGCTGCTCTTCCTCGCCCCGGACGCGGTCAGCGGGTGCGGCTCCTCGCCGCGGCTCACCGTCGACCTCGGGCGCCCCGCGGCGCCACCGCCGTTCTCGATGCCACTCCCGCGCCGACCGACCGGACGGGTCACAACTGCTCGCTCCACCTGGGTCGGCGACTTCCGCTACGGCGTCGAGCGGATCTCGCTCAAGCGGGGGACGACGTTCACCTGGCGCTTCAAGGGCACCGTGCAGCACGACGTCACCGTCGTCGGCGGCCCAGAGGGCTTCTCCGCACCCTGGACGCTCGCCGGCAGCTTCAAGCACCGCTTCACCAAGCCCGGTACCTACCGGCTCTTCTGCTCGCTGCACCCCGCCAAGATGGTGCAGCAGATCACCGTCCGCTAGCGGGCACCCCAGCCGACTTCGACCGACTCGCTCATCCACCTCGTGAACTCCTCGTCGAGCTCGCTGGGGTCGCGGAGCACGAAGTGGTGGAGCCAGAGGCCTGCGGCGAAGGGAGCAACGTGGTGGAAGCGGCTGCTCTCCTCCTTGCGCGCCAGATCGAGATAGCCCTGGAGGCCTCGGTCTGTGATCCGAACGGCGGCGAAGATCCGGATCGTCTGGAACCCGATCTGGTTCTTCGTCGGTGCGTATTCGAACGGGCCGAACGTGGCGAGACGATCCACGAAGCGCTCGTACACCTCGAGCGACGAGCCCGGCCTGTCTGCCAGGTGCTCCTCCACGGTCCACGACCCGTGGATATGCCGCTGCTTCGCCTTCGCGAACTTCCTGCCGCACTCGGGGCAGAACCAGTACGCCGGCAGCTTCCGCTCCGCGCTCATGGCTAGGAGGCCGGCACCGCGATGTCGGCGGCGAGCGGGACGAGCTGGAAGCGATCGACGTCGACGAGGCCGTGATCCGTGATCTTGAGGCTCGGGATCACCGAGAGCGCGAGGAAGGCCAGCACCTGGAACGGGGACTCCACGGTCGAGCCCAGCGCCTGCACCGCGGCCACGGTCGCCGCGCTCGCCTCGATCACGTCCGCCAAGGACCGGTCCGAGATCAGGCCGGCAACAGGCAGCGGCAGCTCCGCGGTCACACGGCCGTCGTCGACGACGACGAGGCCGCCGCCGATCTCCACCAGCCGCTCGGCCGCCCGCGCCATCTCGTCGTCGCTCATTCCGACGACGATGAGGTTGTGAGCGTCGTGGGAGAACGTCGACCCGAACGCGCCGCGGCCGAGGCCGAAGCCGCGGACGAAGCCCAACCCGGTTCGGCCCGTGCCGAGATGGCGTTCGATCACGGCGATCTTCGCGAGGTCCCGGCTCGCATCGGCCACCGCCTCGGGGAGCTCCTCGACGAGAGACTCCGTGACGATCTGCCCGGGGACGAGCCCGATCACCCGCGCGCGTCCTCCTGCCCAGTCCAGGCGAAAGTCGCCGGGCACGACAGACCGGACGCGGACGCTCTGAGTCACCCACTCCGGCACCGCCGTCACCGGGATCTGGTCGACCGCGCGGCCGCGCTTGAGCACGACCTCGGGGACGAACAGCTCGAGGTCGGGAAGCAGCAGCAGGTCGGCCTGGTAGCCGGGGGCAATCGCGCCGAGCGTGTCGAGCCCGTGCCAGAGCGCCGGGTGGTGCGACGCGAGCACGAGCGCGTCCTCCGGCGCGATCCCGTAGGCAACCGCGTCGCGGACGATCGCGTTGATGTGACCGTCCTCCGCGATGTGCTCGGGCTCGCGGTCGTCCGTGCAAAAGGCCATCCGGGACGGACCGAGCTCGACGACGAGCGGCGCCAGCGCCCGGAGGTTCCGCGCCGCCGACGCCTGCCGGATCAGCAGCCACATCCCGGCACGGAGACGCTCTCGGCCCTCCTCGGCCGTAAAAGCCTCGTGGTCGGAGCGGATGCCGGCGGCGGCGTAGGCCTGGAGCGCGCGGCCGAGCACGCCCGGCGCGTGCCCGTCGACGTGGTGCGTGCCCGCAACAGCGAGCTTTGCGAGCTCGCTCTCCTCACCGGCGATGACGCCCGGGAAGTTCATCATCTCCGCCAGCCCGATCACCCGTCTGCGCCGGAGCAGGCTCTCGAGATCGCCCGGAGTGAAGGGGCGGCGCGGCGACTCGAATCGCGAGGCCGGCACGCAGGACGAGGCGGTGAAGTAGACGTCGAGGGGGAGCCCGTCGCAGGCGTCGACGAGCCAGTGGACGCCATCGGTGCCGAGCACGTTCGCGATCTCGTGGGGATCGGCGACCACTGCCGTCGTCCCCAGGGGCAACACGAGGCGGGCGAACTCGGACGGAAGCAGCTTCGACGTCTCGAGGTGCATGTGCGCGTCGACGAAGCCCGGAACGACATAGGCGCCGGCCGCGTCGAGCGTTTCGAGGCCTTCGTAGGCTCCGACGCCGGCGATCATCCCGTCGCAGATCGCGACGTCGGCGTCGAGCCACTCGCGGGTGAAGACCGACAGAACCCGCCCGCCGCGGACGACCAGATCGGCCGGCTCGTCTCCACGTGCGACGGCAAGGCGCCGGGCCAAATCACCCGTCCGTGGCATCAGATTTCCCTGCTCGCGTCGATATCGCAAGTATGCGCATGAACGCCGAGCTGCTGGTCGGCTATGCCGTGCTCTGGGTCGTCCTGCTCAAGACGCTCTTGTCCCGTGCGCGCCTGATCCCGAGCGAATGCCGGCGCTGCGGGCAGCTCTTCGAGCGGCGCGAGCTCGGCGGGGCGATCTGCAGGTGCGACCGCCGCTAGGCGGCGTCCGCGGCGGCCGTCGACTCCAGCAGCGTGGAAGCGATCAGGGAGAAGGCCTCGCCCTTCTCCACATAGGCGCTCGCGCCCAGCTCCAGCGCCTCGCGGTCGAGCTGCCCGCGCGCGAAGCCGGAGAGCACCACGATCGCCGTCGCGGGCGAGGCGGCCCGGATGCTCGGGATCGCCTGCAAGCCGTCCAGGACGGGCATTGCGAGATCGAGCACGATCGCGTCCGGCGACTGCTGCTCGGTCACGGCGATCGCCTCCTGTCCGTTGGCGGCCTCCCCGACCACCTCGAAGCGGCCGTCCTGCTCGAGGATCACGCGCAGCATCAGCCGCCACTCACTGGTGTCGTCCGCGAGCACCACCCTGAGCTTCGGGATGGCGCTCACGGCTGCAGGGGCACGGAGGCCGGCCGGACACGGACAAGATCGCCGGCGAAGAGGACGCCCTTGTCCTCGGCGCTCTCGAGCAGCTCGGTCACCATCGCCTGCGCCGTCTCCAGCGTCCTCTCGACCGCCGCGCGGGCCTCCTCGGGCCGGTCCGCCTGGAGCGCCAGCTGTGCGAGCGCGAGGCCCTGGACGACGTCGTCGTTCAGCTCGAGCGCGCGGCGGCGGCGCTCGGCGAGCTGAGAGCGCGCGTCCAGGCGCAACTCGAGCTCGTCCATGACGATCGAGGCCAGGTCCTCCAGCGTCTCGACCTCCGCCTCGGTGACCTCACGCGGCTCGACGTCGATCACGTTCAGCGTGCCGAGGTTGAATCCGTCTTCGGTCCTGAGCGGGACGCCGAAGTAGAAGCGGAGCCCGAGCTCCCCTGCGACGAGGGGGTTGTCGATCGTGCGCACGTCGACGCTTGCGTCGTTGACGAGCCACGGCTCGTGCTGGCAGATCGCGGATGCGCACAGTCCGGGCTCGCGATCGATCTCCTCAGCGTCGATCCCGTGGTGCGACTTGAACCAGATCCGGTCGTGGTCGACGATGCTGATGATCGAGATCGGGACGCCGAAGAGCCGCGCCGCGAGAGCCGTGATCCGATCGAATGCCCCGTCCGGCGGTGTGTCGAGCACGTCGTAGCGGCGGACCGCGTCGATGCGCCCGCTCTCGTTCTCCGGAATCACTGACCTCGCCCCCAAGCGCCATCGAGTCTAGCCAGAGAAGACCTGCATGGGGAGACGCGACAGAGACTCGCCCCCGCCGTCGGTGACGAGCCACGTGTCCTGCATGTAGAGGCACGCCTTGCCGTCCGACGCGATCGCGTGCGGATGCATCGAGAGCACCATCCCCGACCGCAGGACGGTCTCCAGCCCTTCGCCGACTCTCGGGTGCTCGATCATGGTCATCCCGATCGAATGGCCGGTGACGTGGCCGAGGTGGTAGCCGCGGTCGGTGAAGCCCTTCGACACGGCGCGGTGCACGTCATGCGCGGTGGCTCCGTCTCGCATCGCCTCGCGTGCTGCAGCGTGGTACTCCTGGTAGGCGTCGAGCATCGGCTCGACCTCTGCCGGCGTCTTGCCGATCGCACGCGACACCTCGACCCAGTGCATCCCCGGGCCCGCGATCTCGAGCGAGGGCAGCACGAAGTCGCCGAGCGTCGTCTCCTTCTTCGCGATCCCGAATTCCGGGCCGATCAGGACCATGTTCATCGTCAGCCGCCCACAGCCACGCTCGACGAAGAGCTCCTCCGCCGGCGCCATTGCCTCGGCCGCTGTCTTCCCCGGCTCGTAGGCGGCAAGGAAGGCCTCGAATCCGTCCTCGTTGATCCGCACGCTCTCCCGCACCGACTCGAGCTCCGCATCGCTCTTCACCGCCCGCGCAAGGTCGAACTCGGCGTCGAACGGGATGAGGCTCAGACCCTCGAGGGCGCGGAAGTCGCGCACGGTCATGATGTAGTCGAGCCCGTAGACGCCGATCCGGTTCCAACCGCGGTCCCGGGCGGTGGCGGCGATGTGCTCGCCCGGCCGGTCGTGAAAGACCTGCTCGAGTTGGGCGGTCGCGTGCTCGCCGACGTAGCGAGCCTCGGTCGGGAAGACGATCTGCGGCTCGCCGTCCGCCGGCACCACCACGTAGGCGTAGCGATGCACGATCTGGAAGCCGGACAGGTAGGTCACGGATCCCTCGAAGCCGCTGTACTCGCTGCCGGAGACGATCAGCGCGTCGAGATCGTGGTCGGCCATCGCGGCGCGGACGTTCGCGTACCGGCGGCTCAGCTCTGCGTCCAAGAGGCTTCTACTCCTTTGATCAGGGCCACGATGGCCTCGTTGAGGGGGGTCGGGACGCCGTGCTCGCGCCCGAAGCGGACGATGCCGCCGTTGAGCCAGTCGACCTCGGTCTGCCGGTGCGCCTCGACGTCCTGCAGCATCGAGGCCTTGTGACCGTAGGCGACCTCCGGCTTCGCCGCGTGGTCGATCAGGGCCTCGGGGTCGGCATCGAGCACGATCCCCTGCGCAACTGCCACGGCCTTGCCCTCGTCGACGAGGCCGGTGACGAGCCGCCGCAGGTCCGGCCGCTCGCAGACGCCGCCGTGGGTGAGGCCGGTGAGCGCGCCGACCGGGTTTGTCGAGGCGTTGAAGATCACCTTCCGCCACTGCGCCCCGCGCGCGTCGGCGACGGCCGTCGCGGGCATCCCGCCGCGCGTGCAGGCATCGGCGAGCCGCTCGATCTCGTCCGCGCTCGCGGGGCTCGGCTCGAAGGGGCCGAACGTCGTCTCGCCCTTGACGTCCCACTGCACGACGCCCGGCTCGAGGATCTTCCCGGCCGGGAACGTCGTCCCGCGGATCACCCGGGCGACGTGAGGGTCGATGCTTTCCTCGTTGCCGACGCCGTTCTGGACGGAGGCGACGGCGCCGTCGGCAAAGGCGTGCGCCGTGGCGGCAATTGCGGCCGCGGTGTGCATCGCCTTCGTCGCCACGATCCCGAAGTCGCAGGCGGGGAGAGCGGCCGGGTCGCTCGTCGCGCGGATGCCGGTCGCGTGCACCTCGCCGGCTCCGGTGAGGCGCAGGCCGCGGTCGTTGATCGCGTCGACGTGGGCCTGCGCGAGGTCGTACGCCCAGACCTCGACGTCCTCCAGCGAGGCGAGGTTCGCAGCGAACAGCGACCCGACCGCCCCGCAGCCGACCACGCACACTCTCACGCCGCTCGCCTCCTCGACAGACGCAGCTCGCGACCGCCGGTGATCCCGGAAGGACGAAGGATCAGCATCAGCGCCATCAGGCCGCCGAGAATCACGAGCCGGGAACCTTCGGGCAGGTCGAGCGTGAAGCCGACGCCGATCCCGTCCTCGGCGTTGCCGAGCAGCGTGTCCAGGCCGCTGACGGCGAGCGCACCGACCACCGCGCCCCAGAGGCTCGTGACGCCGCCCACCACGAGCATCGCGAGCGTCAGGAAGGTCAGCTCCAGGTAGGCCTGCTCGGTCGTGATCGAGCCGAGCATGTGCACGAGCAGGCCTCCCGCGAAGCCACAGAGCGCGCCGGAGAGCGTGAAGGCCCACAGCCGCTGCAGGTGGACGCTGATCCCGACGGCCTGAGCTGCAGCCGGGTCTTCACGCGTCGCCCGCACCTTGCGGCCGAGGGGGCTGCGCTGGTAGGCGAAGGCCGCGACGATCACGAGCAGCGCGCCGATGGTCGCCTGCAAGGGGCCGGTCGTCTCGGGCACGAGCGAGAGGGTCGTCGCGCCCGGCCCGATCTTCGTCCACTCCCGCAGGAGGTTGTGGGTGATCTCGAGGACGGCGAACGTGGCGATGCCCGCGGCCAGGCCCGAGAGCCGCATCAGCGGCAGTCCGACGACGAAGGCAAATGCTCCCCCGACCGCCGCGGCGAGGGCGAGCGACGCCACGTTCCCGATCGTGTGGTCGCGCAGGATCGGGAACAGGTCGGGCAGGACGCCGGCCTTCGAGTCGAACGGGACGGTCATGACGCCCGCCGCGAACGCGCCGAGCGCGACGAAGCTGACCTGCCCGAACGAGAGCACGCCCGAGGTGCCGACGAAGACGTAGATCGCAACGACGATCGCCACGGACGCGAGCGCGTTGAGGAAGTGGATCTCGTTCGAGCGCGAGACGAACGTCGCGCCGATCCCGACGAGGACGACGAGCAATGCGGGACCGAGCAGCGCGACGGCGGTGTCGAGGCGGTTCCTCATACCCGATCGGCCACCGTGGTCCGCGTCCGCGCGAACAGCCCGGCCGGCCGCAGCACGAGGACGAGGATGACGAGCGCGAAGACCGCAGAAGGCAGAAACACCGTCTTGTCGGTGGGCAGGGCCCCGTTGATCACACCGGTGGCGAATCCGATCGCGAAGCCGCCGAGCGTGGCCGTCCACAGCCGGTCGATCCCGCCGACGACGACGCCCACGAGGACGACGATCGTCTCCTTGAGCGCGAAGTCGGGCGCGACCAGCGGGTTCTGCACCGTCAGGATCACCGCCACCGTCGCGGCGAGCACGCCCGACAGCAGCACAGCGGCTCCGATCACCCGGTCGGCCCGGACACCGAGCAGGCGCGCAGTGCGGAAGTCCGTCGACGCCGCGCGCATCTGCAGCCCGATCGTCGTCTTCGCCAGCAGGAGCGCCAGGAGCGCCAGCGTCACGACCGCGACGACGATCGCGAGGATCGTCACCTTGCGGACGTCGACGCCGCCGATCGCGATCGCCTGGTTGAGGGAGGCGATCGACGTCGCCGGCTCGCCGATCGTGCCGTCGCGGATGTCCAGGATCAGCGCGACGCTCTGGAGCAGGAACGCGACCGCAAACGTGGTCACGAGCATCACCGCGGGGGACTGCGTCCGCAGCGGTCGGAAGACGGTGCGCTCCATCGCCAGCGAGAGCGCGATCACGACGGCGAAGCACGCGAGGATGCTGCCCGCGATCGGCCAGTCCGACGTGAAGGCGAGCGTGTAGGCGCCCGCCATCACGAGCTGGCCGTAGGCGAAGTTGACCAGGCGGAGGACGCCGAAGACGAGCCCGATCCCGACGGCCATCAGCGCGTAGACGGCACCGAGGCCGACGGCGTCCACCAGGGTCTGGGCATCGACGGCGGCGACGATCACTGCAGGTAGGCCTGGATCAGCTTGTCGGTGTCGTCGGCGTCGGCCGGCGTGAGCGTCATCCGCAGCTCGCCGTTCGCAAGCACATAGGTGCGGTCGGCGAGCGCGACCGTACGCTGCGCGCGCTGCTCGACGAGGAGGATCGTGACACCGCGCTCGCGGATCGCCGTCAGCGCGGCGAAGACCGCATCGACGATCGTGGGCGCCAGCCCGAGCGACGGCTCGTCCAGCAGGAGCACGGCCGGGGCCGCCACCAGCGCCCGCCCGATCGCGAGCTGCTGCTGCTGCCCGCCTGAGAGCGCACCTGCCTGCCGCCGCCGGAACTCGGCCAGCATCGGAAAGAGGGCATACGCATCGGCGAGCGGGTCGACGGCCCCGTTCTTGCGCCGCGCGGAGAGCCCGAGGCGCAGGTTGTCCTCGACCGACAGCTCTCCGAAGATGCGCCGGCCTTCCGGGACCAGCGAGATCCCGGCCCGGGCGATCGACTCGGGCGTGCGGCCGCGGATCGACGCGCCATCGAGGCGGACGTCGCCCGCCGCCGCCGGCACGACGCCCATGACGGCGTGCAGCGTCGTCGACTTGCCGGCGCCGTTCGGGCCGATCAGCCCCACGAGCTCGCCCTTCCCGACTTCGAGGCTGAGCCCGCGAACGGCGGGCACGGGGCCGTAAAGGACCTCGAGGTCCTCGAGCGCGAGTGCGGGGGTCACTCGGCCACCGCGCTCTCGCCGAGGTACGCGGAAGCCACATCGAGGTTCCTGCGGATCTCAGCAGGAGTCCCTTCCGCGAGCGTCCGGCCCTGGTCGAGCACCTGGATCCGGTCGCAGACCTCCATCACGAGCGCCATGTTGTGGTCGATCAGGAGGACGCCGGCATCGTGGTCGTCGCGGACGGCCCGCACGACCGCGGCGAATTCGGGCACCTCTGCCTCCGGCAGCCCGGCCGCAGGCTCGTCGAGGAGCACGAACGCCGGCTCGGTTGCCAGCGCCCGCGCGACGCCGAGTCGCCGCTCGTCGCCGTGCGCAAGCGTGCCTGCCAGCGCGCCGCCGTACGGGGCGAGCGCGAGCAGCTCCAGCAGCTCGTCCGCCCGGCGACGGGCTACCCGCGGCCCGCCCCCGACTCCGAGGGCGGCAACCTCGACGTTCTCGCGAACGGTCAGTCCCCGAAAGGAGCGACTGTGCTGGAACGTCCGCGCGATCCCCGCTCGTCCGCGCCGGTGCGGGCTCCAGCCGGTCACGTCGTCCTCGCCGAGCGAGACACGCCCGCTCGTCGGCACGTCGAAGCCGCTCATGACGTTGACGAGGGTCGACTTGCCGGCCCCGTTCGGCCCGATCAGCCCCACGACCT
>JAWVCV010000176.1:0-6486 GCA_033858115.1 Gaiellaceae bacterium | reverse complement strand
CGCAGGCAAACGTCCACGACCTGCGGGTCGAACTGCGTCCCCGCGGCTTCCCGGAGCCGGCGCAGCGCCTCCGCAGGCGGCAACGCTCGGCGGTAGGGCCGGTCAGTGGTCATCGCGTGAAACGCGTCGCACGCGAAGATGATCCGCGCTTCGAGCGGGATCTCCTCGCCGGCCTTGTTGTCGGGGTAGCCCTGACCGTCCCAGCGCTCATGACAGGCCTGGACGATCTCGCAGACGTCCTGCAGCTGGTCGATCGGGGCGATGATCCGGGCGCCTAGCTGTGGATGAGTCTCGATCAGCGTCCGCTCGTCGTGAGTCAGCGGACCGGGCTTCAGCAGCACCGAGTTCGGGATGCCGATCTTGCCGATGTCGTGGAAGAGGGCGCCGAGCTCGAGCCGCTTCAGCGTCTCGTCGTCGAGCCCGAGGTCCCGCCCGACCTTGAGCGAGGTGTCCGTGATCCAGCGCGCGTGCGACGAGGTGTACGCGTCGCGCGCCTCCAGGGCGTTCGCGAGCGCCTCGATCGTCGAGACGAACGTTCGCTCCAGCCCCTCGAAGCTGGAGGCGTTCGCGATTGCGAGCTTCGCCTGCTGCGCGATGCCTCCGAGGAGGTCCAGCTCGCGGTTGCCGAGCAGGCTCTCCTGGTTCGGAGCCACGGCGATCACGCCCCAGCGGCCGTCGGTCATGAACGGCGCCGCGAAGTAGGGGCCGACGTCGCGCAGCGGCAGGTTGTTGAAGGTGCGATCGCGCGGCCCGAGCACGAAGGGCTCCAGCCACTGGACGAACGGCGCGATCGTCGAGGCGGGAAAGCGCCTGCCGACGACGGAGTCCTCGTAGCCGGCCGCCGCGAGGCCGACGAGATCGCCGCTCGGGGGCTCCTGCAGCCAGAGGGACGCATGCGGCGCGTCGAAGAGCCGGGCGGCACCCTCGACGATCCGCTCGAGCACGTCGCCGAGCCCTTCCGCCGCCGCAAGCTCGCGGCCGAATTCGAGCAGCGCCTTCGCGCTCTCGGCCTCGCGGCGCTGTGACTCGTAGAGGCTGGCGTTCTCGAGCGCGACCGACGCATGTCCGGCGAGCACCTCGAGGAGACGGAGGTCGTCCTCGTCGAACTGGTTCAGGCCGAGCTTCGAGACGACGATGGCGCCCATCACGCGGCTGCCGAAGTTCAGCGGGACGGCGATGATCGACTCCTCGATCTGCGCCGTGCCCTCGATCGCCACCGCGAACTCGCAGGCGGCGGCGTCGTCGAGCAGCAGCGACTCGCCTGTCTCGACGACGCGCCCCGTGAAGCCCTCGCCGACGCGGGTCCGGAACGCCTCGACTGCGGTGCGGTCCGGCCCCGTCAGCTCGCCCTGGAACGCAATCGGCAGCAGCTCGTCTCCCTCGCGGAGGAAGACGCGGCAGTTGTGGTAGTCGACCAGCTGGCGCAGCTCGTTGACGATCGAGGTGCCGATCTCGCGCACGTCGTTCGAGCGGTTGAGCTTGCCGGCGAGCGATTGGAGCATCTTCATGTGCGCGATCGAGCGGACGTTCTCGCCGCGCAGGTCCTGCACGCCAGGCCGCTCGACAGCGGTCTCGTCGAAGACGACGACGCGGTTCTTGCCGCGGGCCTTTGCGGTCATCATCGCCGCCTCGGCGCACGCGACGAGCTCCCGTGTGTTCGCGGCGTGCATGGGGCACTGCGCGACGCCGATCGAGATCGAGATCGACCCCACGAGGTCGAGCACCACTCCTTCGAGCCGCTCCGAGAGCCGGGTCGCCAGCGCGAGCGCATGCGTCTCGTCCGTGGCCGGGATGATCACCGAGAACTCCTCGCCGCCGATCCGGCAGACGACGTCGGTCGTGCGGACCGTCGCGCGCAGGTAATCGGCGAGCTCCGTCAGCACGTAGTCGCCGACGGCATGGCCGAAGACGTCGTTCACCTTCTTGAAGTCGTCGATGTCGAGCATCACGATCGCGACGTTCAGGTGCGCGCTCGAGGCCAGCGTCAGCTCACGGCGCAGGCGCTCGTGGAAGTAGCGGTGGTTGTAGAGGCCCGTGAGCGAGTCGGTGTGGGCCTCGCGCTGGAGCCGGTCACGAGTGTGGGCGTTGTCGAGCGCGAGTGCGGCGGCGTCGCCGATGCGCTTGGCGAGCTCGAACTCCTCGGTGCTGAACGAGGCCTCCTCGCCGATCCTGTAGACGTTGAGCGTGCCCTTGAGCGCGCCGCGCGCGACGAGCGGGACCACGATCAGCGCCTCTGGCTCGATCGGCGTGCCCGCGACGAAGCGCACGCGCGGATCGAGGTGCGCCTGATTCGAGAGGACCGGCTCGCGGTGCTCGACCGCCCAGCCGGTGATGCCCTCGCTGAACGGGAAGCGCTCACTCAAGATCTCTTCGGCGTACTCGCTGCGGACGAGCGCCGGCACGAGCTCGCGCTTCGCCTCGTCGGCCTCGTAGATGTGGATCGCGTCGTGCGGGACGATCTCGTCGAGCGTGTCGGCGATCCGCACGAGCAGCGAGTCGAGAGTCTGCTCCGAAAGCAGGTCGTGGAAGACGTCCGCGAGCCGCCGGTACGACTCGACCGTGCCGACGTCGCCCTGGTCGCTGTCCACATCGGGGACGAGGCGAATCAGAGGCGCGCCTGGCTGGGGGGAGGGGCGAGCGGGGTCTTCCATAGGTTGACGGTCGGGCACCGCGGCGCGGTTTCCCGAGCAGTAATACGGATCATCGGGCCTTTTACCGCCCTTGGCGCTCCCTCGTCTGGGGGAGAGGGGTGGCTTGACTTCCACACCGCTGTCTCGTTGACTTGCGTCGAGGTGCTGGGGGAGACGTCGATCGAGAGAACCGCCGGTTGGTGCGCGTGAGCCTGGCCGAGAGCCCCCGCTCGGCCACGGGCGGAGAGGTGGTGCGCCTGGAGGGCGTCCACAAGAGCTTCGGCGACAACCACGTCCTGCGCGGGATCGACCTGAGCGTCGCGACCGGCGAGGTGTTGACGGTCATCGGGCCGAGCGGCAGCGGAAAGAGCACGTTGCTGCGCTGCGTGAACCTGCTCGAGCCGCTGAACGGCGGCCGGGTCTTCTTCGAAGGTGAGGAGATCTCGCGCAAGGGCGCCGACGTCTCTGCCGTGCGGCAGCGGATCGGGATGGTCTTCCAGCAGTTCAACCTCTTCCCGCACCTGACCGTGATGGACAACCTGACGCTGGCGACGCGCCGGGTCCGCCACCGCCCCCGGGCCGAGGCGGAGGAGCGGGCGAAAGTGCTGCTCGACCGCGTCGGGCTCGCCGAGAAGGCGGGCCAGCACCCCCATCAGCTCTCGGGCGGCCAGCAGCAGCGGGTTGCGATCCCCCGCGCACTGATGATGGAGCCGCACGTGATGCTGTTCGACGAGGTCACCTCCGCGCTCGACCCGGAGCTCGTCGGCGAGGTGCTGATCGTGATGCGGGACCTCGCGCGCGAGGGCATGACGATGCTCGTCGTCACGCACGAGATGCAGTTCGCACGCGAGGTCGGCGACCGGGTCGTCTTCATGGACGAGGGCCGGATCGTCGAGGAAGGCGTCCCGGCGGAGGTGCTGGACCGGCCGCGTGAGGAGCGGACGCGCCGCTTCCTGCGCCGCTCGCTTCAACTCGCAGGCTCACTCGAAGAGCTTTCAATCACCGACGAGGAAGGAGCACGTGCATGAAAAGGATTCTCCTGGCGATCGCGGGGGTCGCGCTCGTTGCGGTCTTTACGGCCACGATCGGCTTCGCCCAGCCCGCCGCCACCACGGGGCCGCAACGCGCTCAGGCGCCCGCGCCGCTGCCGAAGCTGCCCGCTGACATCGCTTCGCGAAAGCGGTTCATCATCGGGGTCAAGTGCGACACGCCACCGTTCGGCTACACGGACGTCCGCGGCAAGAACGCCGGCGTCGACGTCGAGATCGGGAAGTGGTTCGCCCGCTACGCGTTCGGGCGCGAGCAGCGCGTCACGTTCGTCTGTGCCCCGACGGCCACGCGGGAGCCGCTGCTCACGACCGGTCGCGTCGACCTCGTCATCTCGACCTTCACGTACACAGCCGACCGCGACACGCGGATCGACTTCTCGCGCGCCTACTACAAGGCGACCGGACGGCTGCTCGTGAAGAACAGCTCGCCGATCCAGTCGCTGAACGACATCCGCGGCCGCAAGGTGGCGACGACTCCAGGGTCCGTCTACGACCGCTGGATGAAGCGCTGCTTCACGAATACGGAGGTCATCGTCGTGGAAAGCGTCACGGCGGCGATCATCGCCTTCAACCAGGGTCGCGCGGACGCGGTCATGTTCGACGACACGTCGCTCGCTCTGCAGGCGGCGACCGATCCGAACGCGAAGCTGACGGACGACCTGTTCCTGGAGGGGCCGTACGGCATCGGGATCAGGCAGGGCAACGTCGCCCTCAAGCGCTGGGTCGACTCGAGGCTCGAGCTGATGCGGAAGAAGGACACGTTCCAGGCGATCCTCAAGAACAACATCGCGCCGCGGTTCCTCGCTGCATTCTCGAAGAACATCCTGCGGCCGAACAACACCTTCGGGTATCGCCCGGCGACCTTGCCGAGTGTCGACACCGTTTGCCCGTAGGGCCGACACGCACAACCGGGAGGGGAGCCGGCCGCAGAGCAGCGGTCGGCTCCCCTGGCTAGCCATGGTGCTCGCCACCTACGACCTGTGGGCGTTCGTCTCCGAGAACCATGCGGAGCTGCTGGACGGCCTGCTCAACACGCTCAAGGTCTCGGCCTTCGGGATCGCCGGCGCGTTCGTCATCGGAGCGCTGCTCGGGGCCGCCCGCGCGCACCGGATCCCGGTCGTGAGCCAGATCACCGCGGTCTACGTCGAGGTGATCCGCAACACACCGATCCTGATCCAGATCTTCATGATCTTCTACGCGCTGCCGCAGTTCGGGATTCTCCTGAACCAGTTCACCGTTGCATGGCTCTCCGTGATGATCTGGGGCGGAGCGTTCAACAGCGAGAACTTCCGGGCCGGCTTCGAGGCGGTTCCGTACCGATATCGAGAGGCCGGCTACGCGCTCGGTTTCGGCCGGCGCGCGACCTTCCTCAACGTGACGCTGCCGATCGGCGGCCGGATCGCGTTGCCGGCCTCGATCAACACCTATATCTCAGTGGTCAAGAACACGTCGCTGATGTATGGGATCGGCTACTCGGAGCTGAGCACGACCGCGCTCAACATCAGCAGCCTCACATTGGAGACGCTGGAGGCGCTCACCGTGCTCGGCGTCGTGTACCTCGCGCTCGTGTGGTCGCTCTCGGCCGCGATCCGGCTGCTCGAGACGCGCCTCGCCCTGCCGGAGAGCCGCTAGATGCCTGACTGGGCCGGGCCCGTCGCGCGCTACATCCTGGAGGAAGGCCTGCCAGGGACGCTGCGCGTGTCTGCGTTCGCCGTGACCGGAAGCGCCTTGATCGGGATCGTCTTCGGCACCCTGATGACGGTCCGCTTCCTGCCGCTGCGGATGGTGATCCGCTTCTACATCGAGGTGTTCCGCGGCCTGCCGATCCTCGTCACGGTGTTCATCGTCTACTTCGGGCTGCCGTCCGCCTCGGCGCGGCTCGAGTTCGGTCCGCTCACGAGCGCGACGATCGCGCTCGTGCTCTGGGGGAGCGCTCAAGTTGCCGAAGCGACGCGCGGCGCCGTCCAGTCGATCCCTCGCGAGCAGCACGAAGCGGCCTCCGCTCTCGGGTTCGGCTGGGTCGGCCGTCACCGGTCCGTGATCCTCCCGCAGGCTCTGCGCCGGTTGCTGCCGCCGTTCGTCAGCCTGCTCGTCAACATCATCCAGAACTCGACGCTCGCAGGGCTGATCGGCGGCCTGGAGATCCTCGACGCCGGCGAGCGCCAGAGCGAGCGGTTGGCGTCCTTCCCGCCTGCCGGGATCGGCGAGATCCACGCCTTCGAGATCTTCGGTGCCGTCGCGGTGCTGTTCTTCCTGATCTCGTTTCCGCTGACGCGCCTCGCCGCCATGCTCGAGAAGCGGCTGGTCTAGAGCCGATCCTCGCCCGCGACGAGCGTCCGGTGGAGCTCGAGGTCGTCGTCGAGCACGACCACGTCCGCGCCGGCGCCGGGGCGGAGCGAGCCGAGATCGAGCCGCCCGGCGATGCGCGCCGGCACGGTGGCCGCCGCCCCAACCGCGTCGGCCAGGGGAACGCCGAGCGCGTGCAGCCGTCGCACTGCCTCGAGCAGCGTCGCCGACCCGCCCGCAAGCGTCCCGTCGTGCCGCTGTGGGACGCCGTCACGTACCTCGATCCCGACAGCTCCCAACTCGTAGCCTTTGCCGTCGCCGCGCGTCGCCGCGGTCGCATCCGACACGAGTGCGATGCGACCGGCCGCGGCTGCCCAGACGATCCGGATCGTCTCGTCGGCGAGGTGGTTTCCGTCGACGATCAGCTGGATCGAGACGTCCTCGCGCGCGAGCGCGGCGCCGACGAGCCCGGGATCTCGATGGCCGAGCGGCCGCATCGCGTTGAAGAGGTGCGTCACGGT
>JAWVCV010000175.1:0-3221 GCA_033858115.1 Gaiellaceae bacterium | reverse complement strand
GACGAGCGCGAGGCGCTGGCGCTTGCCGACTCGCTCTCGGTCATCGCCGTGCCCGTCTTCGTCGAGGGACGCTGGTGGGGCTTCATCACCTTCGAGGACTGCGAGCTCGAGCGCGACTGGAGCGTGGCGGAGACGGACGCGCTGCGAATCGCCGCCGGCTTGATCGCGGCGGCTGTGAGCCGAGACCTCGCCGAGCGCCACCTCCGCCGCCGCGATGCGGTGCTCGAGGCCGTGAGCCACGCGGCTGAACAGCTCGTCGCCGCGCCGCACTGGCGCGACGCCGCGCCCTCACTGTTGCGCCAGCTTGGTCAAGCGACCGATGCGAGCCGGGCCTACCTGTTCGAGGTCGGCGTCCGCGAGGACGGCCTCCGGACCGCAAGCCAGCGGTTCGAGTGGGTCGGCGGTGGCGTCACGCCCGAGCTTCGCAACGCCGCCATGCAGAACATGTGCTTCAGCGAGGTCGGCCTCGGGTCGCTGGAGGATAGTCACGCACGGAACGAGATCTTCGCCGGCAACGTCCAGGATCTCGGCACGGCAGAGCGCGAGCTCCTCGAGGCGCAGGCGGTCCGGTCGCTGATCACGGTGCCGATCTTCGTCGACGGCAAGTGGTGGGGCTTCATCGGCTTCGACGACTGCGTCTCCGAGCGGGAGTGGAGCCCCGCCGAGACCGAGGCCCTCCGCACGGCCGCCAGCCTGATCGAAGCGGCAATCGAGCGCGAGCGCTCCGAGACGGTCCTCCGCGAGCACGAGGAGAAGCTGCGCGCGGTCTTCGAGACCGCTCTGGACGCGATCTTCATCAACGACGACGAGCGTCGCTACGTCGATGTCAACCCCGCCGGCTGCGAGTTCCTCGGCATCTCGAAGGACGAGCTGATCGGGCGGCGGATCGAGGATTTCCTGCCGGCGCACAAGGCGGCCACGATCAAGGAGGACTGGGCGAAGAAGATCGAAGCCGGCCCCGCGCGCTCGGAGTGGGAGACGGTCCGGCCGGACGGCACCGTGCGCATCGCGGATGCGTCCGCCCATCCCAACTTCGTTCCCGGTCTGCACATCGCCTTCCTCCGCGACGTCACGGAACGGAAGCGGCTCGAGGCAGAGCTGCTGAACTCGCAGAAGCTCGACAGTCTCGGGCGACTCGCGGGCGGTGTCGCACACGACTTCAACAACCTCCTCACCGGAATCACGGGGTATGCGTCCCTCCTGCTCGAACGCGCGGACAACGACACCGTGCTCCGACGCGACCTCACCGAGATCAAGCGCGCAGCCGACCGCGCGGCCGAGCTGACGAAGCAGCTGCTCGCGTTCGGCCGGCGTCAGATGCTCCAGCCACGGCCGCTCGACCTCAGCGCAGCGGTCTCGGAGATCGGCTCGCTCCTGCAACGAGTGCTCGGCGACCAGATCGAGCTCGTGCTGGAACCGGCGGCCGACCTCGGCATCGTCAAAGCGGACCCCGGCCAGATCGAGCAAGTGATCGTCAACCTGGCCGTCAACGCACGAGATGCGATGCCCGGCGGTGGCCGCTTGACGCTGGCGACGCGGAATGCGGGCACCGACCATGTGGAGCTCGTCGTCGCCGACGAGGGCGTCGGCATGGACGACGAGACGCTCGCGCAAGTCTTTGAGCCGTTCTTCACCACGCGAAGACAGGGCGTCGGGCTCGGGCTCGCGTCGGTGCACGGCATCGTCCACCAGAGCGGCGGCGAAGTCCGGGTCCAGAGCAGTCCCGGCGCCGGTACCGTCTTCACCGTGCGACTGCCGCGCGTCCGGGATGAAGCCGAGTCGACCGTCGCGCCCGCGCCGGCCGCGACGACGCCGGGCTCGGAGACGATCCTCCTCGTGGAGGACGAGGACGTCGTCCGGGACCTGACCTGCCGCGTGCTGGAGCGTCAGGGGTACACGGTGCTCGCGTGCGCAGACGGCGCCGAGGCGGTTGCGGTCGCCGAGAGCGACGGCCGGACCATCGACCTGCTGCTCACGGACGTGGTCATGCCTGGTCTGCGCGGCCACGAAGTAGCGCGACAAGTGTCCGCGACGCGGCCCGACATCAAGGTGCTCTACATGTCCGGCTACGCGGAGGAGGCGATCGTCGGTGGGCTCCCGTTCGCGGCCGGCGCGCTGATCGAGAAGCCGTTCGCGATCGACATCCTCGCGGTCCGCGTCCGCGAGGCGCTCGCGAGCTGAACGCTAGAATCCGCCGGCACGCGGGCGTAGCTCAGTTGGTAGAGCATCAGCTTCCCAAGCTGAGGGTCGTGGGTTCGAGCCCCATCGCCCGCTCCATCGGAAGAAAGCCGAAACCCGCCCTCGAGGCGGGTTTCGCGCTTCAGTGGCCTACGGGTTCCGCTGCGACCGCCGGCTAGCTCTCGGCGGGGTAGGGATCCTTGGCGCTGTCACCTCCGCTCAACGCCTGCCACGCATACGGGCCCTCGCACTTCGGGCAGGGCGGCAACGATTGAACGGACTGCACGCCAAGCTCATAGCCGCAGTTCGAGCACTTGTACGTCCCGGACGAGACATCGCTTCCGACTGGGATTTCGCTGGCCAAGACCCCTCCTCTGTTGACGCCGGAAACCTCCCCGTCACGCACCGGGATGTAACCGAGCGCCCAATCCCACGAAAACGCCAACCGGCGACTGTGATCGAAAGGGGTCCGGAGCGCGGTTCCGAACCTGACAACGGGGGCGTGCCCACAGCGACCGTGCCGCCCGGGCTCCGGGTTCTTTCCCACCGGGGCTCGTGGTCGACGATCGTGATTGCGGGACCCGCCGCAGGTTCCCGCGGGCACGCCCCCTTCTTTCCACGGCATAGGATTGCCCGGTGAAGGTGATGCCCGAGACGGGACCGTGGGACGCGCTCGTCGCCACCCGCACCCGGGGTGACGTCGGCGAGGGGATCGCGTCCGTTCTGGCGCTCCTCGGCCTCCCCGACCTGATCTCGTTCGCGGGCGGCTTTCCCGATCCGGAGACGTTCCCGCGCGAGCGGATCTCGACGCTGCTCCAGGAGTTCGCGGCGACCGGCGAGGAGCGAGCGTTCCAGTACGCGCCGACACGAGGGCTGGCCGGCCCTCTGGAAGCCTTCGCCGACCGGCTCGAAGCGCTGCAGGGCCGCCGCCCCGCGGAAGACGAGCTGCTGATCACGAGCGGCGCGATCGAGGCGCTCGAGCTCGTCGGCAAGTCGTTCCTCGACCCGGGTGACGTCGTGGTCGTCGAGGGCCCGACCTACCT
>JAWVCV010000174.1:0-7477 GCA_033858115.1 Gaiellaceae bacterium | reverse complement strand
GCGTCAGGCGCGTCCTCGTCGCGGGCGAGCCGGGCGGCAGCGAGCCGGCTTTCCGGGCGAAGCTCGAGGAGGGCTGGGACGCGCGCGTGACCGAGGCGATGGGCATCGGCGACATCGGCGTCTCGCTCTGGGGCGAGTGCGAGGAGCAGGACGGAATGCTTCTCGGCGCGCGCGGTTTCGTCCACGCGGAGCTGATCGATCCCGGGACGGGCGCCGCGCTCCAGCTGGACGATGGCGCCACCGGCGAGCTGGTGCTGACGCACCTGCAGCACCGTGCGGCGCCGCTGCTGCGCTTCCGCACGCGAGACCACGTCCAGGTCGGCATGAGCCCGTGCGCGTGCGGCCGCACCGGCCCGCGCGTGCGCTGCATCGGGCGAACCGACGACATGCTGATCGTCCGCGGCGTCAACGTCTTCCCCGCGGCCGTCCGCGAGGTGGTGGGCGCGTTCGCTCCCGAGGTGAGCGGCCACATCCTCGTCAAGCCGCGGGCGACGGGGGTGAAGCAGGAGCCGCCGCTGCCGGTGAGCGTCGAGCTCGCGCGGGGCGGGACGGCCGACGCCGAGCTCGCGGAGGCGATCAGGGAGCGGCTTCGCAGCGTGCTCGTGGTCCAGACGCGTATCGACCTCGTGCCGTGGGGGAGCTTGCAACGGAGCGAGTACAAGTCGAAACTCGTCGAGCGCGCATGAGAAAGCTTCAGAGCCAGGGCGTCCACCACATCACGCTCACCGGCGCCGATCGGCAGACGTCGATCGGCTTCTGGGAGGGCGTGCTCGGCATGCCCTTCGTCTTCGAGCAGCCCAACCTCGACAACGAGTCGGAGAGCCACCTCTACTTCGATCCGGGCGACGGGCGGCTGATCACCGTCTTCACGAACGAGGAGCGCACGCCCGACCCGGCTCGCACCGCGACCGACCCCGGCTGCGTGCACCACATCGCGTTCTCGCTCTCGCAGGCCACCTTCCACCAGGCGGTCGAGCGGCTCGACGAGCGCAAGATCTCGCACAGCGGCGTCAAGGACCGGGGCTTCATGGACTCGATCTACTTCGAGGACCCGCTCGGCCTCCTGATCGAGCTCGCTTCCTACCGCTTCGAGCCTCCGTTCGGCTGCACGCACGCGGACGTGCTGCTCGAGGCGCACAAGCTCCGGGTCGACCGCGGCGACTACAACATCGACCAGAGCCATCTTGCCGACGCAATCGAGGCGCTTGTCAGCCGGTCCCGTGACTCGCTCTCCGCCGACCGCTCGCCCAAAGATCCCTACACCTAAGACTGGGAGGAACCATGGCTCCACACACGCTGAGCATCCTGAAGCCGAGCGTCAACAACCTGACCGCTCGCATCTTCGTCCGGGCCGCCGGGCTCGACTTCGACGAGACGGACGTCTGGGGGAAGAAGACGACGCCGGAGTTCCTGCAGAAGTGCCCCGCCGACCTGACGCCGCTGCTCGAGGAGGAAGGCCTTCCGAAGGGCGCGCTCTGGGAGAGCTGCGCGATCATGCAGTACCTCTGCAACAAGCACGGGCTCGACCGCTTCTACCCTGCCGACCCGGGCAAGCGGGCGATGGTCGACAGCGCGATGTTCTACCTCGTCGGCACGCTCTATCCGTATCTCGCCCGCGCCACCTATCCGGCCTTGAGCTTCCCCCAGTACGCCGGGGAGGTCGGCACCTCCGACGCGGGCGACGAGATGAAGGCCCGGGCGCAGCAGGACGCCGAGGACGCGATCGCGGCGCCCCTCGACGTCTACCGCGCGTTCTTCCTCGACGGCAGGAAGTTCATCGGCGGCGACCACCCCTCGATCGCCGACATCCGCCTCGCCGCGTCGCTCGAGTTCCTGAACGCGATCGACTACGAGCTCCCCGCCTGGGCGACGGACTACATGGCCGCGATGGAGTCGGCGCTCGGCGAGGCCTACTCCGAGCCGGCGCAGGATGTCCGTGACTACATCGCCTACGCGAAGTCGCAGAGCGCCTGAGTGGGAGTGCCGAAGGTGGGAATCGAACCCACACTCCCCGAGGGGAACCGGATTTTGAGAAGCTCGGCCGCAGACGCGCTCCAGTACGTATGCGGTGTTGCGGTGCCGATTCAACACGGTGAGGTGCGCTGAGGGGTGCAGGTCGTCGATCGGCGTAGCGTGGTCTCGCCCGGGTGATGGGAAGCGCGACGGCGTTCGGCTCGCCCCAAGCTCACTTCTAGGAGTTGGCTCGTTCTTTCGCGTAGGCAGCGAGCGCGATCGTTGCCTCGACGCTGCCTGGCCGAGGAGCGTCGTCGAAATCCAACCCGAGCGCACGGTCGTCAATCGCCTGCTGGATCAGATTCCGCCACGCTGGGTCAAGGGCGTGCTTGGCCCATTCGAGCGAAGCCTGCTTTGATGCCACTTCGCCGGTGTCGAGCGTGTAGAGCATCCGGCACAGGGTCGTCACGGCGTAGCGCTGTGACCAGGCGATCTTGAAGTTCGTCCAGGTGAAGAGGTCTGGCAGAAAGCTCTCGATCAGCGGGGGCATCTTGTTGCGAAGAACCTCGGCTGGAACTTCGGCGACGAGCTGGCAAGGATCGGGGCCGACGAGCGTGACTCCATGCTCGCGGAGCGTCCATCGCACGTCCTCGCGGTTGCAGTGCGTAGACCACTGCATCTCTCGCCAGCCGTGATCGATGTAGAGCCATTCCTGGTCGAGAGCCGCGAGCGTCGTCAGATCTGCTTTCGGCGCGTACGAGCCTTCGATGTGGCGCGCCCAGTGATCGGGTCGGGTCGGGATCTCATCGTGAAGCTCGCGAAGAGCCCGCTCCTGCTCCGCCGTGACCCGGTCTGCGGTGACGACGAGGAAGTCGCAGTCACTGTGGATGTCAGCGCCGCCGAGCGCGAACGAGCCGTTCAGGTAGAAGCCGACGAAGTTCTCGCCGAGAATCGACTCAACGCGCGCCACTAACTCTCCCAGGAGGTGGTTCAGCTCGGGGAATGCCGTCGGCCGCGACGCAGCTCCTTGTGCAGTGGACATCACTGCATTGAACACACCTATTCCGGCGCTTGGTAGGCCACATCTCGCCCAAGCCTTGTCCACCGAGCCATAGGCGATCATCTGACTCCGCGACGGTCGCGCCTTCCGCCATGTGCATGTGGATGATCGCGACCACGTTGCGCCGACGCTGCTGCCTCGGTAGGCCGTCCTGCACGAGGAGCAGACTCCAGGTGGTGGCGACTGAGCGGTTGGCTGAGCTAGACGCGAGCATGGAGCGCGCAAGCTCGGTCAGTCGCGACGCGATCTACAAGGTCACGATCCTCTCCGCGTCGATCGTGACGTTTTCGGCGACCCTGCTTTCTATCGAGCAGCTCGACTTGAAACGTCGACAAGACTCTGCTCGCTGTGAGCTGGTGCCTGTTCGCGGCGGTTGTCGTCCTCGGGCCGACATCGGTTGCGATCGAAGCGCGAGCGCAGTATCTGGTTGCGTGGCGCTCGATCCAGCCCCAGGACTTTGACGGGGAGCGCCGCCCGTCACCTACGGAGCGATTGAAGCTCTATTGCGTGCTGGCCTACAGCCTGGCCATCAGACCACGCAACCTCATCTATGCACGCGACACGGACTACAGCTCGGCCGAGCCCACCCAGGAGATGTGGATGAACTTCCGCATGGTCCTTTTGCTTCACAAGGTGTGGGATCTGGCTCTTGGACTCGAGCTTGCGATCTGGGCGTTGTTTGCAGGGGGAGTCGTTGTCCTAGTCGTGGCCTTGTTTCCGTAGGGGTCCGGCGAGAGCCCACGTCAGTTGCGCGGCGTGCGGGGCCGGTACGAAGTTCGGTACGAAATCCGCGGCGAGTCTCACGCTCAGGAAACGATCCGGCCCGCAACCCTGCGCGCCGCCTGGATGCCGAAGGTGGGAATCGAACCCACACTCCCCGAGGGGAACCGGATTTTGAGTCCGGCGCGTCTACCAGTTCCGCCACTTCGGCCAGTGAGCGAATGGTATCCCGCGGTCCCGGGCGCGACGGTGCGCGCGGGAGGATAGGTAGGCTCGCGGCGATGAAAATCGGCGTTTCTGGGAGCACCATGGGGTCCCCAGGCCGGCACGAAGTTGAAATCCGGCGCGCCCTGCACGGATACTTGCGCATTCGCCCGCACAAGGGCTGCAGCTATGCGTGCAGAACTTCGTCGGGCTAGGTCATTCGGGTGACGGAGGAGGAAGCAGTTGATTTCCAGAAAGCGTGGGTTGTTGAGCGTTCTGGCCCTGCTGGTCGCGGCGCTGGCGTTGATGGCCGCAGGTTGCGGTGGCGACGACAATACGAGCGGGGACGGGACCGGGACCACCGAGGCATCGGGCGGGTCGGGTGGCGGCGGCGTCGAAGCGCTGCCGTCGAGCTCGTGCACGGCCGTCGAGTTCGAGGGCGAGGGTGAGCCGGATGTCCTGCTCGCCTCCGACTTCCCGCTCCAGGGCTCCTCGCGGACGCAGACGATTCAGATCGTGGAGGCGATTCGGTACCTCCTCGAGCAGTCGAACTACAAGGCCGGCGACCACAACGTCGCCTTCCAGTCGTGCGACGACTCGACGGCGCAGGCCGGCAAGTGGGACTCGGGCAAGTGCTCGACGAACGCGCAGGCGTACGCCGCGAACGAGAAGGTCGTCGGCATCGTCGGCACGTTCAACTCAGGCTGTGCCGCGATCGAGATTCCGGTGCTGAACCAGGCTCCGGGCGGCGGCGTCGCGATGATCTCGCCGGCGAACACGTATGTCTGCCTCACCGAGGGCGGGCCGGGCTGTGACGCAACCGAGCCGGACAAGTACTACCCGTCCGGCAGCCGCAACTACGCGCGCGTGGTCGCCCACGACGCCTACCAGGGCGCCGCAGTGGCCGAGTTCGCCAAGGAGCAGGGCGTCACGAGCGTCTACATCCTCAACGACAAGGAGGCCTACGGCCTCGGCGTGGCGACGAACTTCAAGAACGCCGCCGCGGCCGTCGGGATCAAGGTCGCCGGCTTCGAGGCCTGGGACCCGAAGGCGTCGAGCTACGAGGCGCTCTTCCGGAAGATCGGCGGCACCGATGCAGATGCCGTCTTCCTGGGCGGCCTGATCGACGAGAACGGCGCCCAGGTGATCAAGGACAAGGTCTCGGTGCTGGGGCCCAACGACGGCAAGGTCAAGCTGTTCGTTCCGGACGGCTTCACGACCCAGCAGACGATCGACGAGGCGCCTGAAGCGGCTCCCGGCATGTTCCTGAGCGTCGCCGGCGTGCCGATCGACGAGTTCAAGGGCAAGGGCGCCGAGTTCGCCAAGGCGTTCAAGCCGCGGCTCGGCGGCAAGGCGATCGACCCGTACGCGATCTACGGCGCGCAGGCGGCGCAGGTCATCCTCGATGCGATCGCCGCGTCGGACGGCTCGCGTGGCGACGTGATCGCGAAGCTGTTCCAGGCGAAGGTCACGGACGGCTACCTCGGCACCTTCGAGATCAACGAGAACGGCGATCCGAGCGGCGCAGAGGGCGCGGTCGTCGGCTTCACGATCTACAAGGCGACGGACAAGCTCGAGACCGTCAAGACCGTTTCTCCGAAGCCGGAGAACGTCGAGGCGGCCCGCGGCTAGCACCCCTCGCACAGGTTGACTCGGGGGAGGGCATTTGGCCCTCCCCCGAGGTTCGTTTAGGTTCAACCCCTCATGGCCGCACCGGCACAGCTCACGAGCACGCTAGACCGGCTGCGCAAGTCGGGCCTCGTCGCCCTGATCGGGTACGCGCTCGTGGCGCTCGTCGGCGTCTGGCTCGTCGTCAACTTCGTCCAGGAGCCGACCGAGTTCATCAACGTCGGTCTGATCGGGATGACGAACGGCCTCATCTACGGCCTCGTCGCGCTCGGGTACACGCTCGTCTACGGCATCCTGCAGCTGATCAACTTCGCGCACGGCGACGTCTTCGCTCTGTCAGGCCTTGTCGCCAGCACGATGATCGTCTCCGTCCTCGGGCTGGAGCGCGACGCATCGGTGCTCGCGATCATCGGCGGAATGACCTTGACGTTGGTCGTGATCATGGGCCTGTTCGCGCTCGTCAACGCGACGATCGAGTTCGTCGCCTACCGGCGGCTGCGCAAGGCGCCACGGCTGGCCGCGCTGATCACCGCCGTCGGCATGTCGTTCATCGTCCAGAACGTCTCGCTGGCGCTCTACGACGTCAACTTTCGCTCCGTCCCCTCGTTCATCCCACGCTCCGAGGCGATCGGCATCGGGGACATCACGTACTCGTGGAACAAGCTGGCGGCGTTCCTGATCACGATCCCCGTGCTCGTGGTGCTGACGTGGTTCGTGCGGTCGACCCGCCAGGGGAAGGCCATGCGCGCGGTCGCTCAGGACACCGAGGCCTCCGCGATGATGGGGATCAACGTCAACCGCACGATCTCGATCACGTTCGCGATCGCCGGTGCGCTCGCCGGCTCGGCCGGGATCGTCTACCTGCTCCAGTTCAACATGCGCTACGACACCGGCTTCGAGCTCGGCCTGATCGCGTTCACCGCCGCCGTGCTCGGCGGGATCGGCAACCTCTCGGGCGCGGTGCTGGGCGCGCTCGTGATCGGCTTCATCCAGGCCTTCAACGAGGGCCTGACCTGGTACACGCCCGGGTCCGACTGGACGCGCTCGATCGTGTTCGGGATCCTGATCGCGATCCTCGTCTTCCGGCCGGAAGGCCTGCTGGGCGAGCGCACGCCGGAGGGCGCATGACCACGCTCCAGCAGCGGTTGCGGAGCTCTGGTCCCGGGCTGCCGCTGGCGGTGGTGCTGATCATCCTCGCGTTCCTCTACCCACAGTACGTCGGGTCGCTCGGAGACCTCGGCGTCATCGGCGACTTCATCCCGGCGCTCGGCTCGATGGTGATCATGATCGTGTTCACGATGATGGCCGTCGGGCTCAACATCGTCGTCGGCTACGCCGGCCTGCTCGACCTCGGCTACGTCGCCTTCTACGCCGCGGGCGCGTACACGTCGGCCTGGTTCGCGTCGCAGCAGTTCGACCAGTGGACGGTCCACTTCGGCTCCGTCGGGATCTCCAAGGACCTGCCCGGCATCCACCTCTCGCTCTGGCTCGTGCTCCTGATCGCCGGCCTGTTCACGGCCCTCGCGGGGATCCTGATCGGCTTGCCGACCCTCCGGCTGCGGGGGGACTACCTCGCGATCGTCACGCTCGGCTTCGGCGAGATCATCCCGCAGGTCGTCCGTAACGGCGACAACGTCTTCGGCTTCGACCTCACGCACGGCACCTTCGGGATCAGCCCGATCGACTCGCCCGGCTTCGGCAGCGTCGGCGAGTCGCTCGGCTTGCCGCTCAGCTACCAGCAGTCCTTCGAGCGGGCGCAGTGGTTCTACTGGACGGCGCTCGCCCTGCTGCTGATCACCGTCTTCTGCTCGATCCGCCTGCGCGACTCGCGGCTCGGCCGCGCCTGGATCGCGATCCGCGAGGACGAGACGGCGGCCGCCGCGATGGGCGTGCCCCTGATGCGGACGAAGA
>JAWVCV010000173.1:0-2953 GCA_033858115.1 Gaiellaceae bacterium | reverse complement strand
TCGCCGCCAGCACGGTGTTGCCGCCGTAGGACGCGATCAGTGCGTGCGGCACCGTGCCGACGCCGCGGCCGCCCCACCAGGACGCCTGCGCGTCGGAGGTGACGCCGATCTCAGCCCCGATCTTCGCCCCCGCGACGTAGGCCGCGTAGCCGTCTCCCGTCTGCACGCGGTGATGGTCGTGCCGGGCCGGCATGAAGATGATCGGCTTGCCGTTCGCCGCCTCGACGACGCGTGCCGTGTTCGTGGTGATCAGGGTCCGCCTCGTCAGCACGCCGAGGTAGACGGTCTCGAGGTGGGCGAAGAGCGTGTAGTCGCCCTCGATCGTCATCACCGTCTCCCAAGGCTCGACGTGGTCGCCGTCGTAGAGCGCGTGCACGGTGAGCGCGTCCCAGTCGTGGGAGCAGAGCTTGAGGACGGCGATCGCCTCATCGACGCCGCCGAGCATCGCGAGGTTGCGCTGGAAGACCTGCATGACGACGCGCGGTTGGCGCCCGTCTCTGAGCAACGCCTCGCGCGTGTGGTTGAAGTACGCGTCGGTGTAGTACCCCTCCCGCATCTTCTCGACCGGGAGGTCGAAGATCTCGGGTGGGAGCCGGGTCGGCCTAGTTTGTGCTTGCGTCGCCATCTTCGAGCTCCAGGCAGGCAGCGAGGGCGGCCTCGGCGACTTCGAGCTGCTCGGCCGACGGCTCGGCCGTCGCAATCCGGTGCTGCAGCTCGTGCCCCGGCCGTGCCAGTGCCGTGGCGAGCGGGTGACGCGGGTTGCGCGTCATCCACGCGAAGACCTCGACGGCGGCGCCGACGGCTCCGAGCGAACCGGCGAGCCGAGCCGGCTTCCGCAGGTGCGCAGGGGCGCGGGCGGCGAGGATGTTGCCTGCGGCGGTCGCGGCGAGGAGCGGGCCGATCAGGTGCGAGCCGCAGCGCTCGTGCTCCTTGGCGCGCGTCTCCCCGTGCTCGTAGGTCCCGATCGAGACGTGCTCTGCGCCGTGATAGGCGGCGAGCTCGCCGCCGCGCAGCGCCAGCATCGCAGGCGCGAGGGAGAGGATCCCTCCGAGCAGCTCCCGAGCGGTCTCGCCGATGTGCTCCGAGCGCCTGATCGCCTGCACCGTCATCGCGCTCGCGAGCGTGGCGGCGAGCACCGCGGGCCGCTCGAACGGGAGCCGCGCTTCCGGGAGCCGGCGGCGGAGCTCCGGGAGCATCGCGAACGACTCTGCGAGGCGAACCGGGCCGCGGAGGAAGGGCTGTTGCACCTTGGACGCGAGCAGGCGCTTGCGCGCCGACGCGATCTTGATCTGCCCGTCGTCGGTGCGGATCGCGCACGCCCATGCCGTCGGGCCGTGCACCAGCACGCCGTTCGAGAGCGCCATTCCGCCGAGCCGGAGCTTGTCGCTCATGGCGAAAGCGTAGCCCCAGCCGCCCGCCTGAGCGCGGCCTGCAGCTGATCTGCCGCCGGGCCTCGGGAGACGGGGGCTCCGTCGAGCTCCGTCACCGGCATCACCTCGCGGACGGAGGACGAGGTGAAGGCCTCGTCCGCCTGGGCGAGCTCGGTGAGCGAGTAGCGCCCCTCCTCGACCTGGAAGCCGGTCTCGCCGGCGAGCTCGAGGACGGCCGCGCGCGTGACTCCCGCCAGGATCCCCAGCTCGAGCGCGGGGGTGTAGAGCGTGTCGCCGCGCCGCCACCAGATGTTCGTCGTCGGGCCCTCGAGCACCACGTCGTCGGCGTCGACGAAGACGGCGTCGTCGGCCCCGCGCCGCCTCGCCTCGTCCTCCGCCGCCATGTTGACGGCGTAGCTCGTCGACTTGACCCCGGGCAGGAGCCACGGCTCGTCGGCGCGAATGCCGCGGAGCGAGATCAGCCGCTGCCCGCGCTCCCGCAGCGCGTCGTAGTGGTCGCCGAGCTCGCTGACGAGTGCGAGGGCGACGGGGGTCGGCGTCCAGAAGAGGCGCAGGACCGCGTTGGGCGCCGCAGCCGCTTCGAGCGCCTGCCGGGCGAGCTCCTCGAGCTCGCGCCGGTTCACGTCGGGGAGCCCGATTCGCTCGGCCGAGCCGGCCAGCCGGTCGAGGTGCTCCGCGAGCTTGAACGGCTGCCCGGCGTAGACCCGGATCGTCTCGAAGGCGGCGCGGCCGCGCAGGAGCGCCTCGTCGTCGGCGCGCAGCACCGGCTCGGAGGGGTCGACGACGCCACGGCCGCCGACGGCGAGCGCGAGCAGCGTCACCGGGCGATCGCCTCGAGCGGTGCGCCGATCGCGGCGAGGAGCGGGCGCGCCTTCGTCCATGACTCCTCGATCTCCTCCGCCGCGTCGGAGTCCCAGACGATTCCGCCGCCGACCCAGAGATGGATCCGGCCGCCGCTGACCGCGAAGGTCCGAATCGTCAGCGCCAGCTCCAGGTCGCCGTTGCCGCGCACCGTTCCGAGCGCGCCCATCGAGGCACCGCGGCCGACGGGCTCGATCGCCGCGATCAGGTCGAGCGCCGCGATCTTCGGCGCGCCCGTGACGGAGCCGCCGGGAAAGGTCGCCGAAAGCAGCTCGGCGAGGCCCACGTCCTCGCGCAGCGTTCCCTCGACAGTGGAGACGAGGTGCGTCACCCCTGCGAGCTCCCGCTCCGCCATCAGCTCGGGCCAGCGCACCGAGCCCGGCTCGCAGACCCGCGAGAGGTCGTTCCGCTCGAGGTCGACGATCATCACGTGCTCGGCGCGGTCCTTCGCCGACTCGGAGAGAGCGTCGTGATCGGAACCGAGCGGCAGCGTCCCCTTGATCGGCTTCGTCCAGATGCGCCGGCCACGCCGCGCGAGGAAGAGCTCGGGCGATGCCGATACGATCGTCCAGCCGTCGCCGCACAGGGGTTCGCCGGCGAGCGGGCGGAGCGGGGCGAGCCGCGTCGCGAGCGCCCGCGGATCGCCTGCGAAGGGCGCTGAAAGGTGCTGCACCAGGTTCGCCTGGTAGACGTCGCCGCAG
>JAWVCV010000172.1:0-17359 GCA_033858115.1 Gaiellaceae bacterium | reverse complement strand
CCGTGACGACGGGCTGGTAGCCGTCGACGACGCGATCGACGAGCGCGTAGAGGGCGGCGCTCGGGCCGTGCGCGAGCAGCTCCGGGCGCTGCTCGATGTCCTCGCGGGCGCTGCCGAGACCTCCGCTGGGGCCGTGGCGGACCGAGACGAGGAAGCCGGGGCCGACGAAGATCATCACCTCGCCGACCTCCACCTCTTCGGAGTCGCTGTAGCTCACGGTCTTGAGCACGACGAAGAGCGAATCCCCGTAGTGCTCGAGCTTCGGGCGCTGGTGTGCCTTGACGGCGTCCTCGACCGCCAGCTCGTGCAGGTCGAATTCCCTGCGCACGGTCTCGAACTCCTCGGCGCTCGGCTCGACGAGACCGACCCAGACGAAAGCGTCCGAACCACTGGCCTGCTCCCGAACGCCCTTGACGCCGGGTTTGGTCACGACCCTCTGGCCACGTTCGTAGACGGCGCAGTCGACGATCACGGGCACATGATGACGTGCGAGCGCCGCTGCACCGCGAATGCACGAGAAGCGGCGTTATGTCAAGTTGGCTCGGATCGCCTGTGCCCCGTCGCGAGCACGATCCCGCAAAGGACGACCGCGACCCCGGCGATCTGCACTGCGGATGGATCCTCGTCCACCAGCACGATCGCGAGCAGGACGGCGGCGACGGGTTGCAGCGTCAGCACGACCGATCCGAGAGCCGCCGGCGCACGCGGCAGCGCCGCGGCGATCAGCAGCCAGCCGAGCACCTGCGAGGTCAGTGCCAGCGTGACGAGCCACGCGAACGACTCCCAGGAGGTCCGCAGCTCCAGCTCCCCGAGCAGCCAGCCCGCGGGCAGGACGAAGATCGCGCAGGCGAGCGTGGCGTGAAAGAGCGCCCCCGCCGAGCGGCGCACGTCCACCGAGCTCGCACGCAGGGCGAGCAGGAAGCCCGAGTAGGCGACCGCCGTCAGGACTCCGAAGAGCACTCCGAGGGCGGGATCGCTCCCGTACGCCCCCTTCCCAACCACCCCGGAGATGAGGACGACGCCGATCAGCACGACGGGCACGGAGGCCACGACGCGCGCTCCGGGCCGCTCGGACAGCAAGAGCCAGGCCGCGATCGGCACGAACACGACCTGCACGTTGCCGAGCACTGTCGCCAGCCCCGCCCCCACGGCCGCGATCGAGTGGTGCCAGAGGATGAGGTCGGCCGCGAAGAAGAGCCCTGCGAGCCAGGCGAGCGAGCGTGAGTGCAGGCCCCGCGAGCCGAAGCGCCGCCGCTCCCAGAGCGCGATTGCGAGCAGAGGCGGCACGGCGTAGGCGCAGCGGTAGAAGGCCGCAGTCGACGGGCTGACGTCGGCGAGCCGGACGAGAATGCCCGAGAACGCGATGCAGGCTGCTCCGCCGATGAGCAGCAGGAGCGGCCGCCGGCTCAAAAGCCGGCGGCCCGCACGCCGGTGGCGATCAGGAGCAGCACGGCGGCGGCCAGGAGGATCCGGTATGCGACGAAGATCGAGTAGTCGTGCCGGCGGACGTAGCCGAGCAGGGCCGAGATCGCCGCGATCCCGCTCGCCAGCGACGCCAGCGATCCGACCACGAACGGGCCCGTCGTCCCCGGGGGCAGGTCGGCGAGCAGCACGTCCCCCACTCCCTTGTAGGCGACCGCGCCGAGGGTGATCGGCACCAGGAGCAGGAACGAGAACCGCGCCGCCGAGTCGCGATCGAGGCCGAGGAAGCGTGCGGCGGTGATCGTGACCCCCGATCGGGAGACTCCCGGCATCAGCGCAAGCGTCTGGGCGAGCCCGACCGCGACCGCCGCCTTCACGCCGATCTCGCCCATGTCCCTCGTGGCGGGGCGTCGATCGGCGAGGTACAGGAGCACCGCGAAGACGGCGAGCAGGATCGCGATCTGCCAGGGCTCGCCGAGCCGCTCCGCGATCAGGTTCTCCCCCACCGCACCGACGATCGCGGCCGGAACCGTCGCCGCGGCGATGTACCAGGCGATCCGCTCGTCGACGGTCTCGATCCGCCGCCGGCGGAGCGTCCTGAACCACGCGACGGCGAGGCGGGCGATGTCGGCGCGGAAGTAGAGCGCGACCGCGATCAGCGTCCCCAGGTGCAGCGAGACGTCGAAGGTCTGGTTGAACGCGTCGTGCTCCTTCAGGTACTGCCAGTCGGCGAGCCAGGGGACGAGGATCAGGTGGCCCGACGACGAGACCGGCAAGAGCTCGGTGGCCCCCTGCACGATGCCGAGCACGAGCGCCTGCCAGTTCGGGAGCGCGCCCGGCTGGTCGCCCACCCCGAGGACGGTCAGAAGCAGCGCGGCCGCCAGCGCCGCGCCCGCGACGGTCCAGACGGCGACGCGGCCCACGCCGGCATCCTACGGACGGGTCGCCGCTGCCGGGCGTCGAACGAGAAGTTGTCGCAAATTGCAGAAACCGGACGAAGCGCCCTCTTGAACCCGCCCCCGCATCCGGCTACGTTCTCGCTTGCAAGGAGCACGGAGCGCGATTAGGTCGAAGCCGAGCTTGAGGGCTGTACGCGAAAGCGGAAAGTCAGCAGGTTCGGTGGACGAAAGCGCCACCGGCTCCTTGAATTTTGCGCAAGAGGGCGGGCCGCGAAAGCGGCCCGTCTTCGTGCTCCGGCCGAGTTGACTAGGATCGCGGTCGATGCACCTGCGCATGCCTTCCATCGACCAGGGCGTTCAGGCCTTTGGCTGGTCGCTCTTCTTCTTCCTGCTCCTCTGGGTCGGAATGGTCGCGCTCGGAGTCTCGAACGCGACGGCGCTCGTCCTGTCGCTGCTGGCAGGTGGCGCGATCTTCCTGTTCGTCCGCCTCCGGGGCTACGACCCGCCCGGCCCCGCCGCCTAGCCGGCTACGCGGGCTTGCAGAGCGCGAGGACGAGCCGACGGGCGAGCTCGGGACCGAGCAGCGCCTCCAGTCGAGCGGCCGCCGTCGGACGTCGACGACTTGGGTCGAGAAGGAAGCAGTGCTCGAGGAGCAGCTGCGAGGCGGTCGGTTTTGGATGGCTCCTTGCGGCGGCGTCCATCTCGAGCACTATCGACCCGGGCCCGCCTCGCGCGAAATCCCCTATCCCAGTGAACAATCGCGTTCAGCGTGCTTCTCGGTCTGTCCTCGCACCGACGCTCCGGGTCTCCGGCTCGGTCTCGTCGCTCAGGCCGCCCACCGTCACGGTCGGCGGGTCGTGGACATCGTCGTCCGCCGTCAGCGGCTCGTCCGCTGCGCGCCGCTCCGGAGCTGCAGTCGCCCTCGGCATGGCCGTCCCGCGCTTCCACTCGACGATGTCGCGCCGCGGGCCCTCGGTGTCGAACGAGAAGCCGAACACGAGCCCGATCCCGAACGCGATCGCGGGCAGGATGTTCCCGAGGTCGGAGACGATGCCGTAGATGCCGAGATCTCGTGACCAGTTCGAGGTGTTCATCCAGTCCGCCGGCTGGCGTGCGAGCAGCACCCAACCTCCCGCGACGAGCACGGGCAGAAAGGCCAGCGCGAAGACGCCCAGCGAGAAGCGAGGCCATCCCCACTTGGTCCAGCCGCCCAGGATCTGCGAGAGCGCCATCGTCAGCCCCGCCACCGCGATCAGTCCGTAGGTCGCCCAGTACTCCCCCGTCGCCTCGGTGCCGATCTGCGTCGCGAACCAGAGCAGGATCCCGGCCACGGCCGCTCCGGCGAGGGTCGAGATGCCGCGTGTCACTCCGATCATCACTGCCTCCGTTCCAGATGGTGAGGGAGTTCTTCCCCTTCCCTGTTGAAACGGAACAGCGCCTAATTGAGGTGCAGGCACCTCTCGTCGAAGCGCGAGGAGTGCAGCTCGGCGTGGAACTCCTCGAGCGACTGCAGCGCGTCTTCTGCAAAGACATGGTCGACGACGCCGATTCGCTCGTCGTTCGAAAAGGGGAGGTCGACGTGCGCGTGGGAGACGAGGTTGACCGACAGCGCGCCGCAGGCGGGACAGCGAACCGCGAGCCCGAGCCAGCGCTCGCCGGGCGCAACCGCCACGAAGGACGAGGGGAAGACGGGCCGCGGCCGTCCCTCCGGGTAGCAGTAGAAGCTCCACGGCCACTCCCCCGCCTTCAGGTGGGTTGCCGCGTGCTCGAGCAGCTCCACTGCGACGTCACCGCTCCGGGAGGTCATCAGGTCGAGAAACTGCCCCGCCCCCGCTCCGAGCGGCGCCCAGTCCAGGTCGTCATGCCCCACGAGCCCTGGGTGCTCGTCGCCGCAGCCGCAGTCGAAGCGCACGCCGTAGACGGCCGGGTGCGCTGCACCGGGCAGGCGCTCGAGCAGCCGGAAGGAGGAGAGCCCGACGTGAGCCTGCTCCTGCCGCGGGCACGAGAACGTGTACCGAGCCGTCAGCGCGTCGTACATGGTGCTCATGGTCATCGACGCACCGGACGGCTCACCTGTCACCCAAAAGCGGGACTAGTAGGCGAGCAGCGACTGGACGTCGTAACCGGCGAGCTTCTCGCGGCCGTTCAGGAAGGCGAGCTCCACGACGAAGAGCAGCCCCACGACCTCGCCACCGAGCTGCTCGACGAGCTCCGTCTTCGCCTTCGCCGTGCCCCCCGTCGCGAGCACGTCGTCGTGGACGATGACACGGGCGCCTTTGGTGATCGCGTCGGCGTGCACTTGCAGGCTGTCCGTGCCGTACTCGAGGTCGTAGCTGGCCTCGACGGTGCTCCAGGGCAGCTTCCCAGGCTTGCGCGCCGGCACGAAGCCGCAGCCGAGCCGGTCGGCGAGCGCGCCGCCGAAGATGAAGCCCCGCGCCTCGGCGCCGAGGATGATGTCCGGCTCGAGCGGGCGTGCGAGCTCCTCGAGGCGGTCGAGCGTCTCGCGGAAGTACGCCGGGTCGGCCACGAGCGGCATCAGGTCCTTGAAGACGATCCCCGGCTTCGGGAAGTCGGGGACGTCGCGGACGCGGTCGCGCAGGTCGAGTGTCCCCCCGGAGCTCACCGCAGGACTCTATCTCTCGGCGAGAAGCCGCAGCTCGCGCCAGAACAGCAGCTGCGAAAGCTCTTGTGAGGCCTCGGCGAGCGCCTGCAGGTCGTTCAGCGCGGTCTTGCGCCGCTCCGGGTTGCGCGAGCGCAGGGCAGGCGCCACGAGCTGCTCGAGCAGGCCCGTCTCGCGGCCGGCGGAGTTCTTGAACGTGCGGAGGTGCCGCGCGTCGATGCCGAACTGGGCCAGCCGCCCGCAGGCCGCTGCGATCTCCGCGTCGCCCTCGCGGTAGAGGCGCTCGCCTCCCTCCACCCGCGGCGCCAGCAGGCCGTACTCCTCGAGCGCCCGGGCGAGGTTGGCGTCGATGCCGGCGCGGTCGCACAGCTCCGTCAGATCGAGCTCGCCTTCCTGCTCGCCGAGGCCGCTCGGACGCCTGCGCTTCCGCTCGGCCGCGCCGGAGCCGGACGCCAGCTCCTGGCGGATCACGCGCAGCGGCAGGAACTCGTCGCGCTGCAGGCGCAGGATCGTCTCCAGGCGCTCGACGTCCTCCTCGCTGAAGAGCCGGTAGCCACCACGCGTGCGCTTGGGTGTCAGCAGCCCCTGGTCCTCGAGGTAGCGGATCTTCGAGATCGAGATGTCGGGGAACTCGGCCTGGATCCGCGCGCAGACCGCACCGATCGTGTGCAGGCGCTGCTCGGGTCGGCGCTCGGTGGGGACGGTCGTGCTCATCGGCGCAGGAAGGTGAGCCGGTACTTGCCGATCTGGACCTCGTCGTCGTCGTCGAGCTCGGCAGATTCGATTCGCTTCCGGTTGACGAACGTCCCGTTCAGGCTGCCGAGGTCGCTGATCGTGAAGACCTCGCCGTTGCGGACGAGCTCCGCGTGCCGGCGCGACACCGTGACGTCGTCGAGAAACACGTCGCACTCCGGCGAGCGGCCGATCAGCGTCCGGTCGTCCGAGGGGAAGAAGCTCTCCCCCGCCCTGCCGCCGCCCGACCGGACGACGAGCGCCGGGCCTTTGCCGGACAGCTCCTGGAGTGCCGCGGCGGGATCGTCAGCGAGCTCCTCGGGCGTGAAGGTCATCGTCGGCTCACCGGAGTCGCCCTTGTGGAGCAGCGACCCGCAGCGGGAGCAGAAGTTCGCCGCCTCCGGATTTTGGAACCCGCATTCCGGGCAGTAGACGTGGCTCACGAATCCTCGTCGTTTGGAGGCGCGCTGCGCGCGGCGAGGATGTCGGTGAGGCGCTCGACGTCGACATCGCCCATGCCCTTTCCCTTCAGCCGCGCCGTCCGCTCCGCCCGCAGGATGTCGATCCGCCCCTGCAGCAGCCGCCGGCGGAACGAGACCTCGTTCTCCTCTTCCTCCAGCTTCTCGATCAGCTGCTTCAGGTCGTCGTCGGACAGCGTGGCCAGATCGGGCAGAGTTTCCATGGCGCCTTTCCTTCGAGGGTCTGTCCTGCAGTAAAGCAGCAGGCAGGCCGAGGGGTCAACCTCAGCTTGAGGCTTCTACCGAGGTTCGCTGCGACGCGCCGTCTCCCTGCATGATCTCCTCGACCAGGTCGCGAATCTCGCGCTCGAGCTCCTCGGAGACCTCGGTCGTCTCGCCTTCTGCGTACACGTGCACGACTGGCTCGTCGGGGTCCGGCAGAACCTGCGACCAGCCGCGCTCGTCGGTGAGCTTGATCCCGTCCGTCAGGTCGAGGTCCCGGCCGGCCAGCCGCTCGTTGAGCACGCGCATGACGAGCCCCTTCCTCGCCCAGGGACAGGCAATCCGGCGGTGGATCAGCGTCGGCTCCGGCAGCTCCGCGACGAGAGCCGAGAGCGGGCGGTCGATCGGTGCCAGCAGCTCCAGTAGCTTCGCGAGGCTCGCAATCGCGTCGTAGGCCGGCAGGAAGTCGGGGAAGACGTAGCCGCCGCCGACAGCGCCCGCAAAGACGACACCGGGGGCCGCAGCGGCGCTTGTGAGCTCGCTCAGCGAGTTCGGCGTCCGCTCGATCTCGAGCGTAGTTCCGGCCAGCTCCTCGACCTTGCTCGTGACCGTCACCGGGAAGACCGCCTTGCCCTTCGTCCCCCGCTCGGCGAGCAGGCGCACGTACAGCAGCAGCGTCTGGTCGACCGGGACCTCGTGCCCCTCGTTGTCGACGAGGTAGAGCCGCTCTCCGGACTGATCGAAGACGGCGCCGAGATCGGCCCCGATCGCGGTCACCAGCCGTTTCGTATGCCCGATCGACTGCGCGAGCGTCTCGCGGTCGGCCATCTCCTCCGCGAAGAAGCCGTGCGCCGAGATCGCCTCGACCCCGAGCGGGCCGACGACGAGGGGCAGGACGAAGGAGGCTGCGGAGTAGCCGTAGTCGACGACGATGCGAAAGCGGCGCGCTCGGATCGAGTCGGCGTCGAGGGAGTCGAGCAGGTCGTGGGCGTAGCTCTCCCGCACCCGCGCCGGATACGAGACCGAGCCGACGCCCCCCGCGGCGACCCGCCGCAGCTCCTGACGGGTGAAGTTGCGCTCGATCTCCTTCTGCAGGCTCGCCGTCAGCAGGATCCCCGGCGGCTCGTAGATGCGGATGAACACCGCCTCGGGATCGAGGTGGCTGGAGCCCACGTGCACCGCCGCGGCAAAGCCCTGCGTCTTCAGCACGTGCCGGCTGACGGCGGGCGGCGAGACCCGGAGGTCGGCGACGTCGACGCCGGCGGCGTTCAGTCCGGAGATCATCGCCCGCTTGATCATCCGGCAGCCAGGCGCCGAGTCGCGGCTCGCCACCACCCGGGAGCCACGCTTCAGCGCCGTCCCGAGCGCGGTCGCAAGCCGGGCAGCGGTCTCAGGCGTGAGATCGACGTTGACGAGCCCGGTGACGCCGTCCTTCCCAAAGAGGCGCGAGGAGGCGCGCGTCTCCCAGATCACGTTCTCGTAGACCTGGGACCCGGTCTCGACCTCCTTGTAGGGGTAGATCCGGACGTGCGGCATGATGCTCGACTCGGAGCCGATCGTGACCTCGTCGCCGATCGCCGACCCCTCCTGGATCCGGACGTGATCGCGGATGTCGCAGGCGCGTCCGATGATCGCGCCCTCGATTAGGGCGCTGCGTCCGACGTGGGTCGCCGCGTCGATCACCGAGCGCACGGTCCGCGCGCGCTCGCGGAGGGTGACGCCCTGCGAGAGGACGGTGTATGGGCCGACGGACGCGTCGCGGGCAATCCGGCAGTGATTGCCGACGAAGGCCGGCCCCTCGATCTCCTCGACGTCGTGGATGTCGGCTCCTTCGCCGATCCAGACGTTGCCGCGCAGCTGCAGGCCGGAGATGTTGAGCTGCACCTTCCCGTCGAGCGCGTCGAAGTTCGCCTGCCGGTACTGGTCCAGGTTGCCGATGTCCTGCCAGTAGCCCTCCAGCACGTGCCCGTAGATCGGTCGGCCCATCTCGAGCAGGAGCGGGAAGAGCTCCTTGGAGAAGTCGTAGGGCCTGTCGACCGGGATGTGCGTGAGCACCTCCGGCTCGAGCACATAGATGCCCGTGTTGATCGTGTCGGAGAACACCTGGCCCCACGACGGCTTCTCGAGGAAGCGCTCCACCTTCCCGTCGTCGTCGGTGACGACGATCCCGAACTCGAGCGGGTTTTCGACGGACTTGAGCCCGATCGTGACCGCCGCGCCGGTCTCCTTGTGCCGGGCGACGAGCGAGGTGAGATCGAGATCGCACAGGGCGTCGCCGGAGATGACGACGAAGGTCTCGTCGAGCTTCGCGCTCGCCAGCCGCACCGACCCTGCGGTGCCGAGCGGCAGCTCCTCGATCGAGTACTCGATGTTCAGCCCCAGCGAGTCCCCGTCGCCGAAGTAGCTGCGGATCGCCTGCGGCATGAACGCGAGCGTGACGACGATGTCCTCCAGGCCGTGGCTGCGGAGGAGCTCGAGGATGTGCTCCATGCAGGGCTTGCCGACGATCGGCACCATCGGCTTCGGCTGATTCGAGGTGAGCGGCCGTAGGCGCGTCCCCTCTCCCCCCGCCATCACGACGGCCTTCACTCGGGCACCACCCTTACCTCGCGGCGCGCTTTCACGACGTACTGCGCGGCAGCGACGAGCGCCAGCCCAAGCCCGAGCCAGAAGAGCCAGAGCGGCCACTCCGTCGAGTGCCCGACGACGAGCAGGATCCCGAGCGAGAGGTAGAGCAGCCAGGTCGCCGCCTTGCCGAGCCTGCTGACGTTGAGCTCGACGCCGCGGGGCATGAGCAGCCTGTACCCGCCCACGAGGATCACGTCACGCAGGACGACGAGCAGTGTCGCGTACCAGGGCAGCTTGTCGTCGAGCCAGAGCAGGATTGCGGCCGCGTCGAGCATCAGCCGGTCGGCAAGCGGATCGGCGAGCTGACCGAAGCGCGATTCGACGCGCCAGCGGCGGGCCAGATAGCCGTCGAGCTGGTCGGTCAGACCCGCGACCAGGAAGATCCAGCCCGCTGCCCAGCTCGACCCGTCGTCCGCCCGGATGAACACCCCGACGAAGAGCGGGATCAGCGCAAGCCGGAGAATCGTGAGCGCATTTGGAAGCTGTGCGAGCGGAACCGGAAGCGCGCGAGAGACCATCGACCACCAAGGATAGTGTTGACGCGGTGGCAGAGACACTCACGTTGCCGGGATTCGTCAACGCGCACAGCCACACATTCCAGCGCGCCCTGCGGGGCCGGGCCGGTGGCGGCGATTTCTGGACCTGGCGCGAGCTGATGCTCGAGGAGGCCGAGCGCCAGACGCCGGCGAGTGTGCGAGCGCTCTACGCAGCGACCTACCGTGAGATGCGAGGCGCCGGCTACACGGCCGTGGGCGAGTTCCACTACCTCGGGCTCGAGGAGGCGCGTGCGGCGGCCGGCGCGGCCGAAGAGGCGGGGATCGAGCTCGTGCTCCTGCTCGCCGCTTACGCGCGCGGCGGGCTGGCGCGGATGCGCCAGGAGTCGCCGGCCGACTACCTGCGCCAGCTCGAGTCACTTCGCGCGGACGGAATCCGCGTCGGGCTTGCCCCCCACTCCGTGCGCGCCTGTCCCCGCGACTGGCTCGAGGAGCTCGGCCGCTACGCGGCCGCGGAGGGCCTGCCGCTGCACGTGCACGCCGACGAGCAGCCGCGTGAGGTCGAAGCGTGCCTGGCCGAGCACGGCTGCCGGCCCGTCGAGCTGCTCGAGCGGACCGGCTGCCTCGGTCCCCACGCCACCGTCGTCCACGCGACGCACGCCGACGGCACCGAGCTCGACCTGCTGGCCCAGACGGGCGCCACGGTATGCGCCAGCCCGACGACGGAGGCCGACCTCGCGGATGGATTCCTCCCCGCCGCCCGCATCGAGCACCGCGGGATCGCGCTCTGCATCGGGTCCGATTCGAACACCCGCATCGATCCGTTCGAGGAGCTGCGCGAGGTGGAATGGATCGCTCGCCGCCAGACCGGCACCCGCGGCGTGTTCTCGACCGAGCGCCTGCTCTGCTTCGGCGCCGACGAGGGCGGTCGCGCGCTCGGCCTCGAGACCTGGGGAGAGATCGAGATCGACCTGGAGCACGAGTCGCTGCGCGGAGTTGCGCCGGGCGATGTCTTCGACGCGCTCGTTTCGAGCTGCTCGGCCGACGTCGTGAGCGGTTAGCGCCTCGATCCGCCCGCCTCAAGTAGATTGGCCACATGCCCGATAGGACGCGCATGGCTAACGCCGAGACCGCCGTTGCGACGAGCAGACCGTCCTCCCACCGCTCCGTGCCGCTGTTCGTCCCGTACACGGGGCCCGAGGTGCAGGAAGCGGCCCAGCAGGCCCTCCAAGCCGGGTTCCTGGGCCAGGGCGAGCTGACGAGACGCTTCGAGGAGGAGCTCTCCTCCTGGCTCGAGCTCGAGGACCGCTTCCTCGTCGCGGTCAGCAGCTGCACCGCCGCGATCCAGCTCGGCGTGCTGCTGTCGGGCGTCGAACCGGGAGACGAGGTGATCTGTCCGGCCATGACGTACTGCGCCGGGCTGCAGGCGGTCACGGCCACGGGCGCGAAGATCGTGTTCGCCGACTGCGAGGAGGAGACCCTCGGGATCGACCCGGACGCCGCGCGCGAGCTTCTGAGCGAGCGGACGAAGGCGATCATGCCCATGCACTACACGGGCGTTGTCTGCAAGATCGACGAGATCAACGCGCTGGCCGGTGACGCGAACATCCGCGTCGTCGAGGATGCGGCCCAGGCGCTCGGTTCGACGCAAGACGGACGCCGAATCGGCACCTTCGGCGACCTCACCTGCTTCAGCTTCGACCCGGTCAAGGTGATCACCACACTCGAGGGCGGTGCGATCGTCACCCCGCACGAGCACGAGGTGCAGCTACTGCATCAGTACCGGCTGCTCGGGATCGACAAGGACACGCAGGAGCGGATGAAGCGAGAGCGCCAGTGGGACTACGACGTCGTCCAGCAGGGCTTCCGCTTCCACCTCGGCTCGATTCCGGCCGCGATCGGGCTGGCGCAGCTGGCGATGATCGAGACGCTGCTCGAAAACCGGAGGCGGTACTGCGAGCGCTACTCCGCAGGCTTCGACCAGGTTCCGGAAGTCCGGACGCTGCGCAGCGACTTCTCGACGACCGGGCCCTTCGTGTACGCGATCCGTGTGCCGGAGGAGGCTCGCGCCGACCTGATCCATTACCTGCGGGAGCGCGGAGTGGCCACCGGCATCCACTGGATCGGAGCGCATGAGTTCACCCAGTACAAGGACTGCCGGCGCGGCGACTTGCCCGTGACCGAGCAGGTCGCGCGGGAGACGCTGACCCTGCCGTTGTGGGGATTCATGGCAGACGAGGACATCGATCACGTGACCGGTTGCGTCACCTCGTTCTTCCGGCACTAGGAGGGTTTGGCGGCGCTCGTCGCCGGGGTGCGAGCAGCGCGGCCCGGAGGCACAGCCGGTGTTTCGCCCAACCCTCCTAGCGCGACAAGCGGCCGGCCCAGTACGCGGTCCGGTCGAGGTAGGCCGTCTCCGCGGCCCGCCCCCGCAGGCCCCACGCGCCGTCATAGCACTCCCAGCCGGGCCCGCAGCCGCGGGCGGGCTCGATCTGCGTCCCTTCGTGCCACTCGTTGTAGCTCGTCACGGTCACGATGTCGGCCCCCGCGCGGATTGCTCCGCGCCACATCGAGTCGTAGGTGGCGCCGTCCTTCCGCGAGCGGACACGCTGGTCCGCGGTCGCTCGCCGAGCGTCATACCCAGGCCCGACCGACGGAGCGCAGAGGAGCCCCAGGCTCCGCGCCTGCCCGCACAGCCGCGGAAAGAGGATGCCCCGAAACAAGAGGACGTCGTAGGTGTAGAGCCCGTCGAAGCCGCCGGCGGCGGCGCGACCGGGCAGGTTCGTGTTCGCGAACGTCCGGACGCCCTCGAGTCGGCCGTTCAACGCCGCCCACTCCGCGTCCGGTAGCGCGAGCGACGACCAGACGTAGAAGTCCGAGATCCCTTGCGCGCGGAGGTAGGCGATGTCCACCTCGGTGCTCGCGACCGTGCGGCCCGCATACGGCTCGAGGTGCGCCGCCACTGCGAGGCCCCACCGGTCCGCGGCTGCCAGGAGCCCCGGGAGCCGGTCGTCCTCCAGCGAGCCACGGCCCCACCAGGAGGTGATGACCGTGCCCACGCCCGCCCCGGCGATCTCGCGCATCTGCGCGTCGACGACGAGCGCGTCTGCCGATGAATACGTCCCGCGCGCCGGATAGAAGCCGGAGGCGAGCCTTGGCGGCGCTAGCCCAGGCCCCGTGTGCCAGTGGGCGAAGTGCCCGTCGTGGGCGGGCGTCGCGAACCACGGGTAGTAGAAGATTCCGACCTTCGAGCTCGTGGCGGGCGCGCTGGGACCGGAGTCGAGCGCCCGTGCGCCACCGGTGAGCGCAAGGCAGGCCAACGAGATCGAACACCCCAGCCGCAGTAACCCCAAAGCTGACTAACCCTAATCAAAAATCCGCCTTTATCTACCGATACCTGTGGTCATCAGAGGAGGCGAAAGACAGGATGGCGATCTGCCTCCGCAGCGAAGGCGGCAAGCGGAGCGTCCCGGTCGGCGTCGAAGTACGCCTTGACGATCGGCGTCCCGCGCAGATAGGCACGGAGGACCGGCGCGGCCTCGGTAGGCCCGACTTCCTCGATTCGGTGGCGAGTCGTCCGCAGCGCTCGTGTCAACTCAACCTCGCCCGCGGCGCGAGCATTCTGCACCCATGCTCTCGTGCCATAGGGCGCGACGAGCCACCGACGGCCGTTCTCGAGCACGAGCTGGACCGGCGTCGAATAGCGTCGGCCGCTCTTGCGCCCGCGGACAGTGAGGATGTGCGTCCGCTTCCCCGCCAGCCCGAGACGGGCGAGCGGCGTGATCAGAAGGTTGCCCAGCCGCCGCAGGTATGTCTGCTGGTACGTGGCGGCCATGCAGTGATGCTACGCGCCGCTGTCGACCTTGGATCGGTCGCCGGCCCGTTGTGGCGCAGGCTCGAGAATCTCGTCGATCCGCTCCCGTAGCGCCTCCAGTGTGAAGGGCTTGTCCAGCTCCGGGAAGTCGCCGGTCGGCTCGTCGAAGCTTCCGCTCAGCAACAGGATCGCGACGGCGGAATCACGGAGCCGCAGCTCCTCGGCCAGCATGAGGCCATTCATCCCGGAGAGTCGGGCGTCTGAGATGACGAGATCGATCCGCTCCTCCGAGTGCTGAAAGAGCGCGAGCGCGCTTTCCGCGTTGGCCGCCAGCAGCACGCGACGGTCGAGTCGCTCGAGCATCCGGCAGAGCAGGTTCCGGAGCATCTCGTCGTCGTCGACGACGAGCACCGTTCTCGAAGCCGCAGCCATGGGACATAGTATCGACCGCAACCATCGGTTCCGTTAGGTGAGACCTACCCCGAATGGGGGATGCCCTGAAAGACCTTGCCGGATTCATCGGCGTCATCGCCGTAATCGTCGTCCTGCCGGGGCCCGACATGGCGCTCGTGCTTCAGAACGGCCTTTCCCGTGGACGGCGCGCCGCGGTCGAGACAGCGGTGGGAATCAACGCCGGACTGGTCGTCTGGGCGCTTGCCGCCGCGCTCGGGATCGCCGCGCTGCTCCGCGCCTCGGCCCCAGCGTTCACCCTCCTCAAGCTTGCCGGGGCCGCCTACCTCGTGTGGCTCGGCCTCCGCGCGCTCAACGACGCCTGGCGGGGGGCCTCGGCCGATCCGCCCGAGCACCGGTCGCGGCGACCGACGACGTCGCCGTTCCGCCACGGCCTGCTCTCGAACCTCCTGAACCCGAAGATCGCCCTCGTCTTCACGACGCTGATCCCGCAGTTCGTCGATCCGGCCGAGCCCGCGGTCCCGCAGACGCTCCTGCTCGCGACCGTCTTCATCTGCATGGGCCTTCTGTGGCTGACCTCGTACGCACTGCTGGTGGCAAAGATCGGCGGCCTCCTCAGGCGATCCGCTGTCCGGCGGGCGTTGAACGCGGTCACCGGAGCGATCCTGGCGGCGCTCGGCATCAGGCTGGCGTTCGAGCGCCGGTAAGCCGCGACTCCCGGCGCGGGTTGACGCGCATGGCTCACCCCCAGCTCGGCCCGGTCGGCGACCGGTGTACGGCCACCTGCTGCCGAAAAGCCCCGCTTACCGGGGCTTTCCTCAGTCGGGGCGCCGAGATTCGAACTCGGGACCTCTAGTCCCCCAGACTAGCGCGCTAACCAGGCTGCGCCACGCCCCGTGGGCGCTGATCGTAGCTGAACCTACTCGCGGCTCCGCTAGCCGTTGAAGTAGAACGTCGCGCGGCTCAGGCCCAGGCTGTCGTGAGCCAGCACCTGCATCACCCAACCGCAGTCGCCCTGGATGAACGCGTTGCGGTTGGCGCCGTTGAGCGTGGCGCTCGCGCGGATGAAGTAGCGGGAGGTCGGGTTGTTCCGACACGTCTGCTCCACGTCCAGGGTTCGCCTGCCGTCGCTGCCCGTCATGCGCATCTGCGCAACCTTGCCGCCGACGACCCCAACGATCGCGAATCGCTTCCCGGTGCCATTCCGGCCGGGCACAAGCTTGCCGATGCCCTTGCCGCCGACGAAGACCGTCAAGAGGGCCGGAACCGGCCGCGATCCAGCGGCCGTGACGTGAAAGACCTTCACGTCATGGACGAAGCCGGCCCGGGCAGTCGAGCCGAGTGACACGGACGGCACGATGCAGAGTGCCGCCGAGATAAAGATGGTCAAACGCCGCAGTGTGACCCCATCCCCCATTAGGTTTCCAGCGAGGCGGCAGGCTACCAGACTTGGTCAGGCGGCGAGGTCGAACGGAATGCCGTGGCGCTCGCGGAGCCGCTCGAAGTCGCGCCGGTAGAGCACCGTCACGAGGACGCCGCGCTCCCGGAGCAGGCGGAGCTTGCGGTTCTTCCGCGACGTGAGGCGCTGCTGCATCGTCGTGCACTCGACGTACATGTCCTGCTCGGGCAAGTAGAAGTCCGGCGTGAACGCCTCCTTGACGGTGCCGTCCTCGTTTCGCTGGAGCACGAAGGTGGTGGGCTCGTACTCCCACACGATCCCGGTCTCGTCGAAGATCCGGGCCAGCTCGCGTTCCACGGGATGGGCGAAACGGGGCTCCATCGACCCGAATATGCCCTGTGGAAAACTTTTTACACTGCCAGGCGCTTGTACAGGCGGTCGACCAGGTCGGGCATCTCCTCGAGCCGGTCGGCGATCACGCGCAAGCGGTACTCACGGAAGTGCTCCGGCTCGACTCCGAGCGCACCTGCGAGCCGCGCCACGACGTCCTTCGAGGGGACGGGCCGGTTGCCGTGCACGAGGTGGTTGAGGTACCCCGCCGAGAGGCTGGTCTTGGCTGCGAGCCCGCGGTAGGTGAGCCCTGTCTCCCCCATGAGGCGCTCGATCGTGGCACCGAACGGCTCCTCGCTGTACTTTCTCTTGCGAGCCATCAACGTCCGACTACCCGTTTTGCCACCTCTAAACGCGCGACGCGCTCCTCCTCCCCGGTCGCGCGGATCTGCAGGTCGACCGCACCGTCGTCGAGCGATTTCTTCCCGACCACGATTCGGATGGGGGCTCCGAACAGGTCCGCGTCGGCGAACTTCTCGCCCGGTCGCTGGGCCCGGTCGTCGAGGAGCACCGCGCGCCCGAGCTCGCCGAGCTCCGTCGCCACCTGCTCCGCGATCGCCGCGATGTCGGCCGCGCCGGCGTCGAGCGAGACGACTTCGACGTCGTAGGGGGCGAGCTCGCGCGGCCAGACGATCTCGCTCTCCTTCGTCCCCTGCTCGACGGCGGCGGCGAGAATGCGGCCGGGGCCGATCCCGTAGCTGCCCATCACGATCGGGCGCTCGGCACCGCTCTCGTCGAGCACCGTCGCGCCGAGCGCGACGGAGTAGAAGGTGCCGAGCTTGAAGATGTGGCCGATCTCGATCGCGGTCTGGAAGCGAAGCTTGCCGCCGCAGTTCGGGCACGTGTCGCCCTCGGTCGACTCGCGCAGATCGGCGAAGCGGGCCTGGAAGTCGCGCCCGTGCTCCACCCCGCGCAGGTGGTACCCGGTGCGGTTCGCACCCGCGACGAACTGGCCCTCGCGGAGGGACTCGTCGGCGACGATGTCGCCCGCGAAGCCGACGGGGCCGAGCGAGCCCGGGTCGGCGCCGAACGCGGCTCGGATCTCGTCCTCTGTCGCGGTCCGCGCGCCCGGGACGGCATGGTTGAGCTTCTCCTCCGAGAGGCGGTCGTCGCCGCGGACGAGCGCGAGCACGACGGTGCCGTCCTCTTTCGTGACCGGCATCGCCTTCGACGTCGCGGCCGGGTCGATCCCGAGCAACTCGGCCAGCGCCTCGATCGTGGTCACGGCCGGGGTGGCGATCTCCTCGGGCGAGCCGAGCCGGTCGGGGAAGGTCGCGGGCCGGGGCGTGCCGCTCGCGATCTCGAGGTCGGACGCGTAGTCGCCGTTCTGACAGAGGACGAGCGTGTTCTCGCCGGAGCCCGACGGCGCGAGGAAGTCGCGCGAATCCTTCCCGCCCATCATCCCGGACTCCGCCTGCACCTCGAAGAACTCGAGCCCGCACCGCTCGAAAATCCGATGGTACGCGCCTCGCTGGAGCTCGAAGGAGCGGTCGAGGCCCTCGGCGTCGAGGTCGAAGGAGTACGCGTCCTTCATGATGAACTCGCGGACGCGGAGGAGCCCGCCGCGCGGCCTGGGCTCGTCGCGGTCCTTCGTCTGGAAGTGGTAGAGCATCTGCGGCAGCTGCCGATAGCTCTGCAGCTCGCGCGCGTGGAACGCGAACGACTCCTCGTGTGTCATCGGGAGGACGTACTCGCGCCCGTTGCGATCGGTGAGCTTGAAGAGCTCAGGGATGTCGTAGCGGCCGGTTGCGCGCCAGAGCTCGGCCGGCGTCAGCACGGGCGCGAGCATCTCCTGGCAGCCGATCGCGTCCATCTCCTCGCGGACGATCTGCACGACGTTCTGGTGCGCCTTCCACCCGAGCGGCAGGTA
>JAWVCV010000171.1:0-3487 GCA_033858115.1 Gaiellaceae bacterium | reverse complement strand
CGTAGTCCCCCATTTGCGCTCGTCGCAAGCACTAGGCTCCGCGCATGCCAATTCCGGCAGGGACCCACACCTTCGGGCCAGAGAACGGCGCACTCTCCGTGAAGACCGGGCGCACCGGCGCCGCGGCCATGGCAGGACACGACCTTCTGCTCTACGTCACCGCTTGGCGCGCGACGCTGGAGGTCGCCGAGGGCTTCGCCGCAACCAGCCTCCTGCTCGACGCGGACGCCACGTCCCTGAGGGTGCAGGAGGGCACCGGCGGCATGCAGCCGCTGGGCGGACCCGACAAGGCGAGCATCCAGGAGACGATCGACGACGAGGTCTTGAAGCGGGAGGGCATCGCGTTTCGCTCGACGGCGGTGGAGACCTCGCCCGACGGCAGTCGGATCGGCGTCCGGGGAGAGCTGACGCTGGTCGGCAAGGTCGCGCCGGTGGCGTTCCAGCTGTCGGTCGGACCCGACGGATCGCTCAGCGGAAGCGCCGTCGTCCGGCAATCGGACTGGGGCATCACGCCGTACTCGACCCTGTTCGGAGCCCTGAAGGTCGCCGACGAGGTCGAGGTGGCGGTCGACCTCAGCCTGCAGCCGAGGGCGGAGACGACCATGCGGGGCTACGAGGCGATCCGCCCCCGCGACCTGAAGCCGGCGCTGCTGGAGCTCGACGGGATCTCGCGCGCGTCGGTCGAAGCCCACCACCGGCTCTACCGGGGCTACGTGAGCAAGCGCGGCGAGATCCTCCGCAGGCTGGCGTCGGTGGATCTCGGCAGCGCCAACCAGGTCTCCTCCGAGCTGAGGGCGCTGAAGGTCGAGCTCTCCTTCGCGATCGGCGGGATCAAGAACCACGAGGTCTACTTCGAGCACCTCGGTGGCGGCGGTGGCGGTCCGACTGGTGCGATTGCCGAGCTGATCGCGCGCGACTTCGGCTCGGCACAGGCCTGGCGCGACGACCTGAGGGCGACCGCGCTGGCAGGCCGCGGCTGGGCCTGGACGGCCTACGACTGGGACGAGGGCCGGCTCTTCAACTCGATCGGCGACGGCCAGAACACGTTCTCGACCTGGAACACGACGCCGCTGATCGCGCTCGACGTTCACGAGCACGCCTACTTCCTCGACTTCCAGACCGACCGCGGGGCCTACATCGAGGCGTTCTTCGCCAACCTCGACTGGTCTGTCGTGAACGGCTGGGTCGAGAGCTACGGCATCTCTCAGTCGCTGTAGACCGTCTGCGCGTCGAGCCCGCCCTCGACGCCTGGTGGGAGAGCCCCGCTGCCGTGTGCGTAGAGGGCGATGTCCTCCAACGTCTTGACCTCGGTGGGATCGTCGCCGTCCGCTTTGATCCACGCGCCGTTGAACCACTTCAGGCTGTCGGGCGGCGTCTCCAGCGCGGCGCCCGCAAGCAGCTGGCCCTTGGCGCGGATCTTGCCGCTCGCCCCGGCGATCGCGGCCGACGTTCCCTCGGACGGGCTCGTGTTGTAGCCGTGACCGACGCCGAAGCGGTCCGTGTCCGCAGGCACGACCTTGACGTCGAGCGCAGGCACGCCGAGCTCGTCGGCGACCAGCCGGGCGTACTGCGCCTCTTTCCCGTCGGACTCGGTGGTCAGGCTGAGCACCATCTTGCCGGTCGGGTGGACGCGCAGAAAGACGGCTCGATAGGCCTCGTTCGCCATGGCTACATCTCCTCTTGATCGGTAGTTGAGCTCTCGCTCGCGAGGCGCTGGCGCTCCTGGTGCGCGCTCAACGCGTTGTGCTCTTCCAGGTCGCAGAATGCGGGCTGCGGTCCCCCCAGGGCGTGCGGCGGCACCGCCGGTCGCTCGCAGCCCGGGTAGATGCACGTCTTGCCCGAGCTCTCATGCATCGGTCGCCCAGCCCGGCGTGGTCTTGCCCCGGCTGGGACCGTGCCCGCTCGGCATCCCGACCGAGCTGCCCGGGACCGGGGTGGCGCTGGCCCACGGCTCGTCCCCCTCGGCCTGGACAGGCGCGTCGGGCGCATTCCGGCGCCAGGACTCCGTCCCGATCGCTTCGACGACTTCGCCGAGCGCCTCGAAGCTGTGGCCGCTCACGAGCGCGTCGCAGTGTGGCAGCGCGGCCACCATGCCGCCCGACTGCACGGAGAACGCGCCGGCGCCGACGCGCGGGTTGACCCACACGATCCGGTGTGCGAGCCGGGCAAGGCGCTCCAGCTCGCGGCCCACGAGCTTCGGGTCGCCGCGCTCCCAGCCGTCGGAGAGGATCACGATCACGGCCCCGCGGGCCATGCCGCGGCGTCCGTGCCGGTCGTTGAACTCCCTCAGCGCGTCACCGATCCTCGTCCCGCTCGACCAGTCCGGCGCGGCCGCGGCGGCGCGCTGGATCGCCCGCTCCGGGTGGCGGGATCTCAACGCCCGCGTCAGCCGGGTCAGCCGGGTCGCGAACACGAACGCCTCCGCGCCGGGCCCGCTGCCGGCGGCAGCGGCCAGAAACTGCAGGTAGGCGCGCGCGTACGGCTCCATCGAGCCCGAGATGTCGCACAGCAGCACGAGCCTCCGGCCGGCGACGCGCCTGTGCCGGCGCGCGAGCCGGATCGGGTCGCCGCCCGTGCGCAGGCTGGCGCGCAGGGTCCGCCGGAGGTCGACGCGCTCCCCGCCGCGTCCCTTCTCGTATCGGCGCGTACGGCGCAGCGGGGTCGCGAGCTCCAGGCGCGACATCAGCCGATAGAGCTGGGCGAGCTCGTGGGGCTCGAGCGCGTCGAAGCTCTTGCGTCGCAGCTGCTCCTCGTCGCTTGCGAGCAGCACCGGCATCTCGGCCTCGCTCGCGTCCTCGGCGCCTTCGTCACGCGGTGGAGAGATGCTTTGCGAAGCCTGATCCTCGGAGTCCCGCGGCGTTCCGCTGTGCTCGGACGCAGGTCTGTCGTCCGGCGGCGCGGCGATCGTCCGCGTCTCTTCGGGATCGAAGTCCTCGCCTGCCACGCGATTGCCGAAGACCGAGAAGAACACGGCGTCGAAGGTCGCGACCTGCGCCGGATCGGAGACGAACACGGCGCGTGCGGTCCAGTACAGCCGCCGGCGTGCGAGCGGCCGGACGAGGGTGAGCGACCGGGCGAAGTCGGCCGCGCGGACCGGGGTGACGGGCACGCCCGCAGCGTGCAAGCGCCGGCTGAACGCCCCCACGAGCGGCGGCAGGTCGAGCTCGATCGTCTCGACGCCGAAGTCAGTCACCGCTGCGTACGAGCTGCTCGAGGCCGGCCGCTCGGATCACCTCCTGGTCCTCGCTGTACTTCAGCACCGATCCGAGAGTGCGGTCGAGCGCTGCTGCGTCCAGGCGCTCGACCCCGAGCAGGCTGAGGGCGGCGAGCCAGTCGATCGCCTCGGCGATGCCCGGCGGCTTCTGGACGTCGCTGTCGCGCATGCGGGAGACCGCGTTCGCGACCTGCACCGCCAAGGTCTCCGACGCGCCCTTGACGCGCCTGCGCACGATCTCCACCTCGCGCTGCGGCGTCGGGTAGGCGATCC
>JAWVCV010000170.1:0-12932 GCA_033858115.1 Gaiellaceae bacterium | reverse complement strand
CCGTCGAGGCGTGCGCGCGGTGCGCCGAGCCGAACGCGTCGTTGACGAAGAGGTCGCACCCCTCCGCGAGCCGCCCCGCGAGCTTCGGGTCGTTCTCCGTCTCGCCAGGATGAAAGCGCGTGTTCTCGAGCACCTCGATCCGCTCGTCGGCGAGCAGCGAGCGCAGGCGCTCGCGTACCGGCTCGATCCGGTACGCCGGGTCCTCCCCCTTCGGCCGGCCGAGGTGGGAGCACACCCGGACGCGGGTCGCGTCGCGGTCCAGCAGCAGCTGCAGCGTCGGCAGTGCCGCGCGAATCCGGGTGTCATCGGCGACCTTGCCGTCCTCGAGCGGGACGTTCAAGTCGGCCCGGACGAGCACCGCCTTCCCCTCGACGTCGGCCTCGCGAACCGAGCGCGGCATCCTCACGGGCTAGAGCAGCTTGCCCATCAGGTCGACGAGCCGGCACGAGTAGCCCCACACGTTCATTACGGGGGAACCAAAGGTTCCCCCGTGCGCCCCCTCCTTTCCGGGGGCGCCAAACAGCAGCTCGTCGCGGCCGCGCGCGGGCAAAGCCCGGCTCCGCCCGACAATCGCACCGGACTTGAGGACGCTTGTCAAAGCAGCTTGCCCATCAGGTCGACGAGCCGGCACGAGTAGCCCCACTCGTTGTCGTACCAGCCGAAGACCTTGACGTTGCGCCCCGCCGCCATCGTCAGCTCGCTGTCGAAGATGCAGGAGTACTGCGAGTGGATGATGTCCGTGGAGACGAGCGGGGCCTCGGAGTACTGGAGGATCCCGTCGAGCGGGCCCGCGGCGGCGTCCCGGAACGCCTGCTTCACCTCGTCGGCGTCCGTGTCGCGCCCGACGGTGACGACGAAGTCGGTGAGCGAGCCGGTCGGAATCGGCGCGCGGACGGCGACGCCGTCGATCTTTCCCTTCAGCTCGGGCAGCACCAGCCCGATTGCCCGCGCAGCGCCCGTCGAGGTCGGAATCAGGTTGATCGCGGCGGCGCGCGCGCGGCGCAAATCCTCGTGCGGGAGGTCGAGGATGCGCTGGTCGGTCGTATAGGCATGAATCGTCGTCATGAAGCCCTGCTCGATCGTGAACGCGTCGTTCAGGATCTTCGCCATCGGCGCGACGCAGTTCGTCGTGCATGACGCGTTCGAGACGATGTGATGCGCGTCCTTGTCGTAGGCGCTGTCGTTGACGCCCAAGACGATCGTGATGTCGGGATCGGTCGCGGGCGCCGAGATCACGACCTTCTTCGCGCCGGCGTCGATGTGCTTCTGCGCGCCGTCGCGCTTCGTGAAGAAGCCCGTCGACTCGAGCACGACGTCGACGCCGAGCTCACCCCAGGGGATCGCGCCGGGATCGCGCTCGGAGAGCAGCTTGATCTCCTCGCCGCCCGCCCGGATGACGCCGTCCCCGGCCTCGACGTCTCCTTCGAGTGGGCCGAGCACGGAGTCGTACTTGAGCAGGTGCGCCATCGTCTTCTCGTCGCCGAGGTCGTTCGCAGCGACGATCTCGATGTCGGCCTTGCGCTCCAGCTGCGCGCGGAAGAAGTTCCGCCCGATCCGGCCGAAGCCGTTGATCCCAACACGAATCGCCATCAAGCCTCCAGGTCGGTTGCGGCCCGAGTCTAGTGGCCGAGCGGATATTTCCCGCGCAGGTAGCGCAGGTACGGCTCGGGGTCGAGCCCGCCGCCCGTGATCCGCTCGATCAGCTCGCGCGGCTTGAGCTTGCGCCCGTGCCGCCAGAGGTTCTGCTGCAGCCAGCCCGCGAGCGCGCCGAACTCCCCCTGCTCGAACTGCTCGTGCAGGTCTGGGATGTCCGCGGTCACCTTGTCCCACAGCTGCCCGGAGATCACGTTTCCGAGCGCGTAGGTGGAGAAGTAGCCGATCGCGCCGATCGCCCAGTGCATGTCCTGGAGCACGCCGAGCGCGTCGTTCGGCGGCTCGACGCCGAGGTAGTCGCGCATGCGCTGGTTCCAGATCTCGGGGAGCTCGTTCAGGTCGATCGTGTCGGCGAGCAGCTCCTGCTCGAGCTCGAAGCGGAGGATGATGTGGAGGTTGTAGGTCAACTCGTCCGCCTCGACGCGGATCAGCGACGGCTCGACCCAGTTGACGGAGCGGTACCAGTCCTCGAGCTCGACGCGTTCGAGCGCCTGCGGGAACGTGCGCTGCAGCTCCGGGTAGAAGTACCGCCAGAACGGCAGGCTCCGGCCGACCATGTTCTCCCACATCCGGCTCTGCGACTCGTGCAGGCCGAGCGAGGCGCCGTGCGCGAGCGGTGTGCGCTCGAGCTCCCGTGCGATCCCGTGCTCGTACAGCCCGTGGCCGCACTCGTGCATCGTCCCGAAGAGGCCGTCGAGGTTGTGCTCGAAGTAACGGGTCGTCAGCCGAATGTCGCTGATCGCGATCGACGACGCGAAGGGATGCACGGCCTGGTCGAGCCGCCACTCCGACGGGTCGAAGCCGAAGCGCTCGATCACCTTGAGCTCGAACGCCTTCTGCCCGTCGATCGGGAAGGTGGCGTCGCGGACCGGCCGCTCGCCCTGGGCGCGCGCCTCCGCCACGAGTGGCACCTGCTCCTGCTTCAGGCGCTCGAAGACGGCGCGAACCTCGGCCGTCTTCATGCCCGGCTCAAAGTCGTCGAGGAGGACGTCGTAGGGCTCGTCGTAGTCGTCGAAGCACTCGACGAAGCGCCGGCGCAGGTCGAAGTTGTGCCGCAGCGCCGGCACGAACTGCGAGAAGTCCGATTCCTCTCGCGCCTTCACCCAGATGGGCATCGCCAACGACGCCGCGCGCGTCATCTCCGCGCGCAGCTCGGAAGGGACTCGCCGCTCCTTTTCCCAGTCCCGGCGGACGAACCGGATCAGGCTGGCTTCGTCCGAGTCGTAGGCGAGCGACTCCTCGAACGGCGCCAGCTTGTCGAGCAGGCGGCCCATCTCGTCCGAGGTCAGCGCCTCGTGCGCGATCTGGCCCAGCGTGGCGAGCTGCTCGGACCGGACGCTCGCGCCGCCTGGCGGCATCTTGACCTGCTGGTCCCACTCGAGCAGCGACGACGTCCGCTCGAGATCCTCGATCTCTCCGACCCGCTCGCGCAGCTCCGTATAGCTCGTCTCCATGGCCGCCTACAACCTAGCGTTCCGGGATTGGAGACGCGCCGGTGTTGTCAGTCCAGAAAAACTGGACTTTCACTTTCCTACTTGTAACTCCCGTGACGAGCAAGGGGCGATGCCCTACTCTTGAGGTGGCGGGTTCGTGCTTGCTCGGCGGCGGATTCAGACCCCGTCCACCGTCGGCATCAGAGCGCGATACGCGGAGGGGGAGGTCGTCCTCGGAGCTCCCCCTCTGGCCCGCCGACTTTTTGCGCAAGATGGACATCCGCTCTCGCGGATGTCCATCGCGCGAAAACCCCTAAAGGGTCGGCCCGCCTCCCAAGAGCACGAAACTCGGTGCGGCCTCGTCACAGCTGCGCAAGGTCTTGCAGCTTGCGCAGGCGACGGTGGACCGAGGCTTTCGTTGTCGGGGGGTCGCACTTCGCGGCGAGCTCGCGCAGCGGCAGCGTCGGGTGGCGCAGGCGCAGCTGCGCGACCTCCTGGAGGCGGTCGGACAGCCGTTCGAACTCGCCCGCTCGCTGCAGTTCGCGGACCGCTTCCAGCTGCTGTTGGGCGGCGCGGCTCGTCCGGACGAGGTTCGCGTGGTCTGCGTTCGCGAGCCTGTTCGCCTCCGCCCGGGCTCCGGCCACGACCGACCGCTCCTCGAACGCGAGCACGGTGTCCCCCGCCCCGGCGGCCGTGAGCACGGCCTCGATCGCGTCGAGCCCCTTCGCGTACGCCGCCGCATGGCGCTTCCGGTCGAGCACGCGCAGCATCCCCCCACTGGCGGCCGCGACCGAGCGGAGGAACTCCGCCCCCTCGACCGACGTCGTCCTGAGCTCCAGGTGCGGGTGGCGCGGGCCCGAGAGCGTGCCGCCGCCCAGGAGGGCGCCGCGGAGATAGGCGCCGCGACAGCAGGCGCGCCCGACGATCCGCTTCGGCGGCCGCTCGACCGGGGCGTGCCGAGCGTCGAGCACCCCCGCCTCGACGAGCGGGGAGATCGAGCCGCCCTCGCCGCTGACGTGAAGCTGGTAGCGAGTGGCGCGGTCGAACGATCGCCGGCTGTAGGTGCGGATCTCCGAGTGGATCCCGAGCTCGCGGAGGAGGGAGAACGCACGGCGGGCGGTCGCGGCGGTGGCGACGTCGAGGTGCAGCGCGATCCGGCCGCGGCCCCGCAGATGCACGCTTCCGGCCGAATGGAAGAGGGCCGAGACCTCGGCCAAGCGGCAGCAGCCGCGTTTCGGGACGATCGCGGCGAGCTCGGAGCGCAGGTCGTCAGAGAGCGGCAGCGTCCACCCAGCCCTCGAGCGCGAGCAGTCGCCGCTTGTACTCGACTCCGAGCGACCCGTAGCCGCCGATGCCGCCGACCGACACGACGCGGTGACACGGCACGAACAGCGAGAAGCGGTTCTCGGCGCAGAAGGTTCCCGCCGCGCGGGCCGCGCGACGCCGGCCGGCGAGCGCCGAGAGCTCGCCGTACGTGACGACCTCCCCCCAGGGAACGCTCTGGAGCGCCCCCGCCAGCGCCGCCTGGAAGGGGGTTCCCCAGTCGCCGTCCAGTGGCACGTCGCAGAAGGCGACCGGCTCGCCTGCGAAGTAACGATGGAGGCGCTGGAGCAGCTCCCGGACGAAGCCGTTCCTCTCCGGCTCCGCGGCTCCCGCGAAGCCGACGCCCGGTGCCGGCGGGTCGTGCGCGACGACCACGCGGCCGTCGCCGACCCACAGCTCCCCCACGCCCCAGCCGTCGACCTCGTAGGGATGGCGCGTCACGCGCATCGACGCCGACTCTACAATCGCCGCATGAGCGCACCGGGCATCTTTCGTCCTCCGCCGCCGAGAAACGAGCCGAATCACAGCTACGCGCCGGGCACGCCGGAGCGCGAGGAGCTGCGCGTCCGGCTCGCGCAGATGGAGGGAGAGCGGCTCTCGATCCCGATGGTGATCGGCGGCAAGGAGATCGAGACCAAGGAGACGACGCAGGCGGTGATGCCGCACCGGAAGGATCACGTCCTGGCCGACGTGGCGAAGGGCGGCCCCGAGCACGTGCAGCAGGCGATCGACGCCGCGCGGGAGGCGCACGCCGACTGGTCGCGCCTGCCGTGGGAGGAGCGCGCCTCGGTCTTCCTGCGCGCGGCCGAGCTGCTCTCAGGCCCGTGGCGATCGACGCTTGTCGCCGCGACGATGCTGAACCAGTCGAAGACCGCCCACCAGGCCGAGATCGACGCCGCCGCGGAGCTGATCGACTTCTGGCGCTACAACGTCGAGTTCATGCTTCGGATCTACTCCGAGCAGCCGACGTCGTCCCCGGGCGTCTGGAACCGGATGGAGTACCGGCCGCTCGAGGGCTTCGTCTTCGCGGTCAGTCCGTTCAACTTCACCGCGATCGGCGGCAACCTCACGGGCTCGCCCGCGCTGATGGGCAACACGGTCGTCTGGAAGCCCGCGTCCACCGCTGCCCTCTCGGCCCACTACACACTGCAGCTCCTCCGCGAGGCCGGCCTCCCGGACGGGGTCATCAACCTCGTCTATGGCTCGGGCGCCACGATCGGCGACGCCGCGCTCGCCAGCCCGGAGCTGGCCGGGATCCACTTCACGGGCTCGACCCCCGTCTTCCAGAGCATGTGGAACACGGTCGGGCGGAACATCGGGAGCTACCGCAACTACCCGCGCATCGTCGGCGAGACCGGCGGCAAGGACTTCATCCTCGCCCACCCGAGCGCCGACGTCGACGCGGTGGCGACGGCGATCGTGCGCGGCTCGTTCGAGTACCAGGGCCAGAAGTGCTCGGCGGCGTCGCGGGTCTACGCGCCCAAGAGCATGTGGCCCGAGCTGCGGGAGCGTCTGCAGGAGCAGGTCGCGGAGCTGCGCATGGGCGACGTCTCCGACTTCTCGAACTTCATGGGCGCCGTGATCGACAGCGGCTCCTTCAAGACGCAGAAGGACGCGATCGAGGAGGCCCGCTCGTCCGGCAAGGCCGAGATCGTCGCCGGCGGCGAGTACGACGACAACGAGGGCTATTTCGTGGCCCCGACGGTGATCCAGACCGAGGACCCCGGCTACCGGACGATGCAGGAGGAGCTGTTCGGGCCCGTCGTCACCACCTACGTCTACGACGACAAGCGCTGGAGCGACACGCTGGAGCTGGTCGACCGGGGCGCGCCCTACGGGCTCACCGGCGCCGTCTTCGCGGACGACCGCTTCGCGGTCGAGGAGGCGCACCGGGCCCTCCGGTACGCCGCCGGCAACTTCTACGTCAACGACAAGCCGTCCGGCGCCGTCGTCGGCCAGCAGCCGTTCGGCGGCTCGCGCGCGTCCGGCACGAACGACAAGGCAGGCTCGATGTGGAACCTGATCCGGTGGGTCAGCCCCCGCACGATCAAGGAGACGTTCGTGCCGCCGACCGACTACCGCTATCCCTTCATGGGCTCCGACGGGCTAGACCGGCCGTAGCGGTAGGTTGACCGCGTGGGCGAGGTCCTCCACGCGGTCGGCGTCTTCTTCGAGCAGCTCGCCGCCGTCGAGTTCGGGGCGCTCGGGCTGGCGATCCTGTGCCACCTGCTGAAGACGGGGTGCACGAGCCGGGCCTGGCGGAACACGATCGCCGCTTCGTATCCGGATCAGGAGGTGCGGTGGCGCTCGATCTACGCCGCGTACCTCGCGGGCGTCGGCGTCAACGCGATCGTGCCCGCCCGCGCCGGCGACGCGGTCCGGCTCTTTCTCGCCCATCGCGCCGTCCCCGCGAGCACCTACACCGCGCTCGCGTCGACGCTGCTCGTCCTCTCCCTCTTCGACATGGCGATGGCGGGCGTGATCTTCGGCTACGCGCTCACGCTCGGGGTCCTGCCCGGGGTCGGCTCGCTCGGCCGGTTGCCCGGCTTCGACTTCGGGTTCTTCGCGGACAACCCGGAGTTCTCGGCCGTGCTGCTCGTCGTCCTGGCGATCTTCGGCGTGATCGGCTTCTTCTGGCTACGGCTCCACGTCGCCGAGTTCAAGCTGCGCATCCGCCAGGGCATGGCGATCCTCTCCGACCGTACCGAGTACCTGCGCCGAGTCGCGCTCTGGCAGGCGGGCGACTGGGCACTCCGCTTCACCGCGATCTGGTTCTTCCTCGACGCGTTCGGGATCGAGCAGTCGCTCCGCAACGTGCTCCTCGTCCAGGTGACACAGAGCCTCGCGACGCTCGTGCCGATCTCGCCCGGCGGCATCGGCACCGAGCAGGCCTTCATCGTCTACGTCTTCAAGGGGACCGTCTCCACCGCCAAGCTGCTGTCGTTCTCGGTCGGGATGAAGCTGACGCTGATCGTCACCAACATCGTCCTCGGCTTCTCGGCGCTCTTCCTCACGCTCGGCCACATGGACTGGCGCTCGATCGCGGGCAAGCGGCCCGCTTCGGAGCCCTAGCCGGGCCGTCCGGTCTTGTGGAGCTGGGCGTAGATCGCGCGCGCCGTCTTCGGCGGCAGGCCGGGCACGCCCTCGAGCTCCTCCTGGCTCGCCCCCAGGACGGCCTCCGTCGAGCCGAAGTGCCGTAGCAGCGCGCGCCGTCGCGCGGGACCGACGCCCTCGAGCGTGTCGAAGAGGGACTCCCGCGCCCGTGCGGAGCGGCGCTGCCGGTGGAAGCCGAGCGCGAAGCGGTGCGCCTCGTCCCGGACGCGCTGGAGCAGCTGCAGGCCCGCGCTGTGCGGGTCGAGCAGGATCGGGAGCGCCTCGTTCGGCAGGAACACCTCCTCGATCCGCTTCGCCAGCGAGATCACGGCCACACGTGGCAGCTGATACGCCTGCATCGCCGCGAGCGCGGCCGAGAGCTGGCCCTTGCCGCCGTCGATGACGACGAGGTTCGGCGGTGTCGCGAAGCCCCCGTCGTAGTCCTCCCCGGTGCCGCTGTCGAGCCTCGCGAACCTGCGCGAGACCACCTCGGCCATCGCCGCGAAGTCGTCCTGCCCGTCCAGCCCCCGAACCGCGAACTTGCGGTAGTGGGCTTTCTTCGGCAAGCCGTCCTGGAAGACGACCATCGAGCCGACGATCTCCTGGCCCTGGATGTTCGAGATGTCGAAGCACTCGATCCGCAGGGGCAGGCTCTCGAGGTTCAGCGCCTCCCGCAGCTCCTCGAGCGCATGCACGCGGCGGAGCTGCTTCTGCTCGGACACGAGCAGCTCGGAGTCGAGGGCGATGCGCGCGTTCTGCGCGGCGAGCTCCGCAAGCCGGCGCTTCTCCCCTCGTGCCGGCGCCCGCACCTCCACGCGCGAGCCGCGCAGCTCCGACAGGTACTCCTCCAGCGCCTCCAGCCCGGTCGCCTCCGGCGGCACCACGATCTGGGGCGGGATCGACGGAGCGTTCCCGTAGTACTCGAGCGCGAACGCCTCCAGCACGGTCGCCACGTCCTGGCCCTCGACGTTCTCGAGGTGAAAGCCGTGCCGGTCGATCATCTTGCCGCCGCGGAGCGGGAAGACCTGCACTGCCGCCCGGTCGCCCTCCGCGGCCACCCCGAGGACGTCGATCGAGCCCGTCTCGCGACGGTCCGCCCCCTGGCGCTCGGCCAGGTTCTCGATCGCGTAGAGCCGGTTGCGGTAGCGCGCCGCATCCTCGAACCGCTCCTCCGCGGCGGCCTCGCGCATCTGCCGCTCGAGCTCGCGCACAATCGTCTTCGTGTCGCCGGAGAGGAAGTTGATCACGCCCTCGATGATCTCCCGGTAGGCGTCCTTCGAGATGTACCCGACGCAGGGGGCGTGGCAGCGCTCGATGTGGAAGTCGAGGCACGGGATCCCCGAGTGGCGTCCCGGCTTCGGCCCTTCGCAGGGCCGGAACTGGAAGACCCGGTTGAGGACGTCGAGCGTCTCCCGCACCTTCTTCGCATTTGCATAGGGCCCGAAGTACAGGACGCCGCGGCGATGCCGCTCGCGGGTGAACATCACGCGGGGGTACTCATCCTCGATCGTGACGGCGATGTACGGAAACGACTTGTCGTCGCGGAGGCGGACGTTGAACGGCGGCCGGTGGCGCTTGACGAGGTTCTGCTCCAGGTGCAGCGCCTCGACCTCGGTCGTCGTCACGATCACCTCGAGGTCGGCGATGCGCCCGACGAGGCTCGGGATCGATGCGCGCGTGTCGCCCCGGCCGGCCTGAAAGTACGAGCGGACGCGCGGCCGCAGCGATTTCGCCTTGCCCACGTAGAGCACGTCGCCCTGCGAGTCGCGGAACAGGTAGACGCCCGGCTTCGCGGGGATTCCCTTCAGTTTGGCGGTGATGTCAGCCACTCCGGCTACCTTAGCCATGGTTTGCGCGCCTTCCTGACAGCCCTGATCGCCATGCTCGCGCTGGTGCCCGCCGCGCACGCGGGTGGCTCCTCGGTCGTCTTCGGGGCCGCCGAGGACCGCGTTCGCAGTCCCAGCCCCATCGAGTCCGAGGCCGAGATGGGGATCCTGCGGCTCGCCGGCTTCAAGGCCGTGCGGATCACGAGCTTCTGGGTGCCCGGGCTGTCGGCCCCGACACCGCACGAGGCGATGGTGCTGGCGAACGTCGGCGCCGCAGCGACTCTCCATGGCGTCCGGGTCTACATCACCGTCTACAACGAGGGCTCGCGCACGACGCCGCTGACCTTGCGAGACCGGAAGGACTACGCCAGCTACACGGCGGCGATCGTTCGCGACAACCCGAGCTTCCGCGACGTGATCGTGGGCAACGAGCCGAACCTGAATCGATTCTGGATGCCTCAGTTCGACCTCGCCGGAAAGGGCGCCTCGGCGCCGGCCTACCTCCGGCTGCTCGCGGCCGCCTACGACGCGATGAAAGCCGAGGCGCCCGACGTCCGCATCTGGGGAGGCGCGCTCGCGCCTCGAGGCATCGACCGGCCCTACACCGGGCGCGACACCATCTCCCCCACCCGCTTCCTGCGCGAGCTCGGCGAGGCCTACCGCAAGAGCCGCCGCGCGCTGCCGGTTATGGACGGCTTCTCGTTCCACCCCTACCCGCTCAACTCGAGCGTCGCGGTGGACGCCGTCCCGACCGACGCCGACCACCTGGGCCTGATCGACCAGGACCGGCTCGTTCGGCTGCTCGGGAAGGCGTTCAACGGCACCGCGCAGGTCGGCTCGGGCATGCCGATCCTCTACGACGAGTTCGGAATCGAGTCCCAGATCCCGTTCGACAAGCGCGCCCTCTACGGCGGGCTCGAGCCGCTGACCACGCGACCGGTCTCGGAGGCGGCGCAGGCCGCCGCGTACCGGCGTGCGATCCAGCTTGCCTACTGCCAGTCGAACGTCGCGGGAATGCTGCTCTTCCACACACACGACGAACGGGGACGCCCGGGCTGGCAGTCGGGGCTCGTGTACGCGGACGGCACGCCGAAGACGTCGCTCGAGCCGGTGCGACAGGCGATGGAGGCCGCCGGCGCGGCGACCATCGGCGTCTGCCCGCTCGTGAGCACTGCTGTGACCTCCTTCGCGACGCAGGACCGTACGATCTCGCTCCGATGCCATCGCGACTGCATCTACCGCGCCAAGCTCGTGCGGCTGCCGCTCGCCTCGCCCGTCCTGGCGCGCAGGGGGCAGGCGCTCGCCGGCGAGCGCGTCCAGCTCAGCTTCGGCGGCAGCATCCAGCCCGGCTGGTACCAGCTGTCGGTCTCGCTGGTGCACCCGACGCGGCCGGGAAAGCCACTCGTCCGCTCCAGCGCGGTCTTTGCCATGCGGGGCTCCTCGCGGTCGCACTCCTCGCCGGCTGCGGCGGCTCTGGGCGGCCGCTTCTGGTTGGAGCGGTAGACGACGCAGTCCGGCACGAGACCCCGGCGCTCGAGCAGCTACGGGAGGCAGGCTTTCGCGCCGTCGGCGTCACGAGCATCTGGCAGCCGGGCCTGAGCGCACCCGATCCAGCCGAGCTCGCCGTCCTCCGCAGCGTGGCCGGTCGCGCCGAGGGGCTGCGGATCTTCCTCGCCGTCTACCACGCCGGCTCGGCGACGACGCCGCTGACCCCGGAGGCCCGGGGGCAGTTCGCCGCCTACGTCGCCACGATCGTCCGGCAGCTCCCCGCGATCCGCGACATCGTGGTCGCCAACGAGCCGAACCTGAATCGCTTCTGGATGCCGCAGTTCGACGAGGCCGGAGCGGATGTGGCGGCACCGGCCTACTTCGCGCTCCTGGCCGAGGTCTACGACGCCGCGAAGGCGGTCGACGCAGACGTGGCGATCTGGGGCGGCGCGCTTGCGCCGCGCGGGATCGACCGCCCCGGCACGGGCCGCGACACGCATTCGCCGACGACGTTCCTCCGCGACCTCGGGGCCGCCTACCGCGCGAGCGGCCGCGACGAGCCGCCCCTGGACGGCTTCGCCTATCACCCGTATCCCGCGAGCTCGAGCATCCCGCCTGACCGGCCGACCCACCCGGAGTCGAGCGCGATCCTCCTGGCGGACTACGAGGAGAAGCTTCGGCCGCTCCTCGACGACGCGTTCGGCGCAGGCCTGCCTCTGCTGTACAGCGAGCTCGGGGTCGAGACGACGATCCCGGCCGAGAAGCTGCCGCTCTACGACGGAGCCGAGACGGGAAAGCCGGTCGACGAGCGGACGCAGGCCGACTTCTACGGTCGCGCGCTCGCGCTCGCCGCGTGCCAGGAGAACGTCGTCGGGCTGCTGCTGTTCCACTCGCACGACGAGCCGGTCCTGCAGGGCTTCCAGTCGGGCGTCTACTACGTCGACGGCACGCCGAAGACGAGCCTCGAGCCGGTGCACAGGGCAATTGCAGCGGCGCGCTGCTAGCCCTGCTGCGAGGGACAGGCACCCGCCTTGTACGCCGCATAGTCCACGGGTCCGATCACCCAGCCCCACTTGCCATCCGTCTCGAAGATGTGGGCCGTGAGCGTGAACTTCTCGGGCGTCTCGGATTCAGGGACATCGAGCGTGACGCCGACCGTGACGGCCGTGGACTGCTCCTGGCCGAACTTCCCCGGAATCGTCGCCTGCTCCTCCTTCACCTCTAGCACGTCGACCTTGGTCACGCGACCGCCAAAACCGTCGCGACGCTCGCACTCGATGTAGCGCGCCCGCGGAACCTGCCCGCGGTGCAACGGGTGCAACAGCTCCCAGGCCCGGCCCGTGTGGCCGCTGCCCAGGTCGCGGATCAGCGCGCTCACGAACAGACCAGGATCACCCGGATCGTCGTCGCCGCCGCAGCCGGCGACGAGCGCGAGCACGGCCACGACCAGGGCGAACAACCGCACGGCGCGTACCATACGCACCATGAGCGCCGAGCCCCAGGGCCAGTACGTCGCCTACACGTTCCACAAGGTCGACCCCGCCTGGCGGCGCCTGCCCGTCGAGGAGCGGTCGGCGATGAAGGACGCGTTCGCAGACGTCGTCGAGAGCTGGGCGGACCGGTTCGAGCATCTCAGGGTCTACTCGACCGCAGGCGTGCGGCCCGATTGCGACTTCTTCCTCTGGAAGATCACGGATCGCTACTCCGACCTCGGCGAGGTCGGCGCGGCGCTGAACGGAACCCCTCTCGCCGGTTGGCTCGAGACGCCGTACTCCTACCTGGCGACGACGAAGGCCTCGCCGTATACGCAGGCCCGGAAGCCCCGCAAGGTGATCCCGAAGGGCTCGCCCTATCTCGTCGTCTACCCATTCGTGAAGACGAGGCCCTGGTATGCGCTGTCATTGGAGGACCGCCAGCGCGCGATGGACGAGCACATCCGGGTGGGCCGCGAGTTCGAGACGATCCACAACCACACGACCTACTCGTTCGGGATCGACGACCAGGAGTTCATGACCGCGTTCGAGTGCGAGGAGCCGGCCGACTTCATGCACCTGATGCTGACGCTGCGCGAGAGCGAGGCGTCGGCCTACACCGAGCGCGACACGCCGATCTTCGT
>JAWVCV010000169.1:0-4125 GCA_033858115.1 Gaiellaceae bacterium | reverse complement strand
GTGATGAACACGAAGGACCGGGTGCCGCTGTACGTGAACGCGTGCGACGAGCTCGGGATCGAGGTGCTGCCGCCCGACGTCAACTCCTCGCAGACCGACTTCGCCGTCGTCGAGGGCAAGATCCGCTTCGGCCTGAACGCGGTCAAGAGCGTTGGCGAGTCGGCGGCGAACGCGATCATCCGCGCCCGCGACGAGGGCGGCCCGTTCGAGTCGATCTGGGACTTCACCGAGCGCGTCGACCCGCAGGTGGTCAACAAGCGCTCGCTCGAGGCGCTCGTCAAGTGCGGCGCCCTCGACTCCACCGGCGCCTCGCGGATGGGGATGCTCGCGTGCCTGGAGCAGGCGCTCGCGTGGGGGCAGAAGCACGCCGCCGACCGGCTCGCGGGCCAGGCGTCGATCTTCGACATGGGCGACGCGGAGGAGTCGAAAGGGCCGAGGCACCAGCCCCCGATCCCGGCCGGCGAGTTCGAGAAGCCCGAGCTCCTGAAGCTCGAGAAGGAGACGCTCGGCCTGTACGTCTCCGAGCACCCGCTGCACGCCGTGCGCGAGCAGCTGCGCCGCAAGACCGACTGCACCCTGGCCGAGCTCGAGCGCCGCCGCGACGGCGAGGTGGTCACGGTCGGCGGGATCGTCTCCTCCGTGAAGCAGCTGACGACGAAGAAGGGCGAGCCGATGGTCTTCCTCGCGCTCGACGACCCCACGGGCGGCGGCGAGGTCGTCGTCTTCAACTCCACGTACGCCAGCGCGCGCGACCTCTGCACCGCCGACCGCGTGCTCGTGATCAAGGGGCGGATCGACCACAAGCAGCAGGGCGAGACGAAGCTGATCGCAATCGAGGTGAATGGCTTCGAGGCCGTGCAGGAGCGGACGGAGATCAAGTTCAAGCTCGATGCGCGCGCCGCCAGGGCAGGCCTGATCCGCGACCTCGCCCACCTCGTCAAGGACTACCCGGGCCCGTCGCGCGTGCTCGTGGCGCTCGAGACCTCGCTGGGCCCGAAGACGCTTGCTCTCGGCCCCGGCTACACGGTCGCGATCGACACCGACTTCCTCACCGAGGCGCGAACCCTCCTCGGCGCCGACGCGATCGTCTAGCTCCATTCGCGTGGCCGAGCGCGTTCTCACGCTGCGCGAGCTGAACCGCGCGACGCTCGCGCGCCAGCTCCTCCTGGAGCGGAGGCGGCTCGCGCCGGCTGCGGTGATCGAGCGCCTCGTCGGAATGCAGGCGCAGTGGCCGCCGTCGCCGTACGTCGGCATCTGGACGCGCACGACGAGCTTCCGCCGGGCCGCGCTCGAGCGCGAGCTCGCAAAGGGCGCAGTGGTCAAGGCGACCGTGATGCGGCAGACGCTGCACCTCGTCACGCGACGCGACTACGCGCTCCTTCGCGCGGCGCTCAGCGAGACGAACTTCCCGTGGGAGACGGCGGCCGCGAAGCTTCTCGCCCCGTCGGCACGGGCGCTCGCCTCGGCCGGTCCGGTGAGCACGGCGGAGGCGCTCGCCCATCTCGAGCAGGAGCACAGGCTCACGGGCATCGACGCGCGCCGGGGCTGGCGGGCCGCCCGCGTGCGCGCGCACGTGCTGCACCATCACGAGACGGCGCTCTGGCACGCGCGTCCGGAAGGGCGGTTCGTCGCGATCGAGGAGCCGGAGCTGCACGAGCCGACCGAGGCGCGCGCCGAGATCCTCCGCCGTTACCTCGCGGCGTTCGGGCCCGCGTCGCGCCGCGACATCGGCGCGTGGTCGATGATGCACGTGCCGGAGATCCAGCGTGCGCTCGACCGGCTCGAGCTCCGCTGCTTCCGCGACGAGCGCGGCCGGGAGCTCCTCGACGTTCCCGGCGCGCCGCTGCCGGATGCGGAGACGCCGGCGCCGGCACGCTTCCTGCCGAAGTGGGACAACGTGCTGCTCGCGTTCGCGGACCGGACGCGCGTGCTCCCCGAGCAGCAGCGGAAGACGGTCATCCGGACGAACGGCGACGTCGCGCAGACGTTCCTCGTGGACGGCTTCGTCGCGGGCACCTGGCGCCTAGAGCGAGGGCGCGTCGTCCTCGACGCCTTCGCGCGGCTGCCGCGCGCGGCCCAACGGGAGCTCGCGGACGAGGCCGCGCGCCTCGAGGCGTTTCTCGCCGACTGACTAGCCGCGCAGCAGCGCCTCGAGCCCGGGCAGGTGGCGCAGGCAAAGCTGCGGCAGGCCCGCGTGCTCGACCTCGTAGACGATCGCCGGGATCCCCTGCTCGAGCAGCCACTCGTCGAAGGCGCCGGGCGAGCCGACCTCGAGCTCCGAGACGACCGGCAGGCCGGCAGAGGTCGCGAGCAGGTCGACTGGCTCTTGCGGCACGCCCGCACGGACGAGGATCAGCTCGATCGGCGCATGCAGGTCGAGCACGAGCCGCGGCCGCAACTCCTGGACGAGCGCCATCAGAGCGCGCGTCTCGGGCTCGGACGCGGGCTCGGCGCCCGGTGAGGAGCGGCTCGTTCGATTCGGAAGCTCGCGCAGCTCGGGATCGATCCCCGGCGGGAACGTGAAGGACGGTTCGGGGCGCCAGCTCGCGCAGGGGAAGTTCCGGTTCAGGTCGACCCCGGCCGCGTTCTGCCGCGTTCCGTTCAGGAGCCCGTCGGGATTCGCCACCTGGACGACCGCCCAGTCCGTCTCGTCGCCCGGAACGCGTTCGAGCAAGCGCCGCGCCAGCAGCCCGGTCTCCGCCTCCTCGCCGTGCTGAGCCGCGATCAGGAGGCCCGCGACCGGCGCCCCGTTCTGGGGCAGCTGCACCCGGAGCGGCAGGCCGTCCCGCGAGCGGCCGTACTCCTCCTGGCGCCAGCCGCGGAGGACGTTCGAGGTCTCGGTGCCGGCGGTGTCCACCTAGATCTCGAGCCGCGCGTCTTCGAGGTCGAGGTCCCGCGAGACCCTGCGGGCGACCTCTTCGGAGATCTCGCCGGAGCGGCGCAGCTCGTTGACCGCATCCCGCTCCGCGTTCAGCATCTCCCGCCGGAGCCGCTGGAAGTCCTGCGATCGCGCCTCGATCGACCCGTCGTCGCCCCCGTCCAGCCACGCGGAGAAGCGGTCGCGCCGGAACCCGTAGCCGCCGCGCACGCGCTCCGCCGTGTCCTCGCGCACCCAGTCCTCGTCGACCAGCTCGTCGAGCCGGGCCAGCGCCGCCTCCGCCGCGTGGATCCGTGCCTGCGCCTCGTCGCGCGCAGCTTCCTCGCCGTCGTCCTCGAGCTTCAGCAACCGGATCACCGCCGGCAAGGTCAGGCCCTGGATCACGAGCGTGCCGAAGATGACGGCGAACGTGAGGAAGAGGACGAGGCTGCGACCGGGAAACGGCTCGCCGGCGTCGGTGGTGAGCGGGAGCGCGAGCGCCGCCGCCAGCGAGACGCCGCCGCGCATCCCCGCCCAGGTCAGCAGCGCGAGGGCGGAGCCCGGCGGCATCGGGTCGCGCTCCCGGATGCGCCGCACGAGCACTCGGGGCAGCTTCGCCGCGGGGTAGATCCAAAGAGCGCGCACCGCCAGCACGGTCAACCAGACGGCGAGCGCCCACCAGAGCAGGTCGGCGGCGGAGTACGCGCCGAGTTCGTCGAGGATTCCCGGCAGCTGCAGCCCGATCAGGGTGAAGAGGAGCGCGTTCAGCATGAAGGTGACGATCTCCCACGCCGACTCGCCCATCAGCCGCACCTCCGGGGTCGTCAGCTCGGGCGTGTACCAGCCGAGGTAGATGCCCGCAGTCACCGCGGCGATCACGGCCGAGACGCCGATCAGCTCCGCCGGGATGTAAGCGAAATAACCTGTGAGCAGGGAAATCGTCACCTCGGCCGGCGGGAAATCGAGGCGGCGGCGCACTTGGCGGACGATCCAGCCGACCGCGAGGCCGACCGCGATCCCGCCGGCGACGTTGAGCACGAAGAGGGAGCCGGCCTCCAGGAGCGAGAACGTGCCACTGACCACGGCGACCACCGCGAACCGGTAGGCGACGAGCGCGGTGCCGTCGTTGACGAGGCTCTCCCCCTCGATCACGGAGACGATCCGCCGCGGCACGCCGAGGCGCTGCATGATCGCGGTCGCGGCGATCGGGTCGGTGGGGGAGACGACCGCGCCGAGCACGAACGCGGCGGCCCAGGGCAGGCCCGGGA
>JAWVCV010000168.1:0-4246 GCA_033858115.1 Gaiellaceae bacterium | reverse complement strand
TCTGGACCGAGTAGTCTAGGTTCGAATCCTAGTCCCGCAGTCTCTCCGGAAAGCCCCGCACAACGGGGCTTTTTCTGTGCCGCGGCGCCGAGGACGCCTGGAGGCCGACCGCCCCTCCAGGCGTCCTCTCATGTCTCGGCTCAGCCGATGCTGAGGCAGGTCGCGTAGACGGTGAAGTCATCCCTTCCGCCGAGCAGGCCGCGGCTGACTCTTGCGTTCCAGCCGTTGCCGCTCTGCCTGCTGTGGACAATGTCCATGCTGCCGACGAAGAAGCCGCCGCCGGTCACCTTCGACCCCGCCGGGCAGGTGGCTGTCCCGTCTCTGTCCGAGTTCGACGGGATGTCGATCACTGCGCTGACCTGCGTCGTCGTGATGTTGGCGATCGTGGCGGCGTCGCCCTTGTCGCCCTTGAGACCCTGGATGCCCTGGATTCCTTGAATCCCCTGAATGCCCTGGATGCCCTGGGTACCCTGCGGACCGATCTCGCCCCAGCTGACCTGCGTCTCGAGAGTCGAGCAGCGGCTGAGAGGCGAGCTCGCCGGCAGCGCGGCGTCGATGAGACGCACCATGCCCGTCGCCTTGAGCACGCAGCCGGTGTAGACCCCGCCGTTCGGGATTGCCGCGTACCCAATGCCGCCGGCAACGACGAGCGCTGCTGCAACCGCGACCAAGAGGATTCCGCGGCGTCCAATCGTGACCTTCATCGCGCCGTCCCTTCTAGTTGTGATGTTTTCAAGCAATGAAACATCTAGCGGGTCGCGGCGACGATTACTAGGCTAGTTCGATCGCCGCAAACTGCGGGACGGCGCCTTTCCTTCCGAGGCACGGCGTGATATCCCCTCTCCATGCGCCTCCGCAGCCGCCGCGCCGCGCTCCAGCCGCTGGACGAGGCGGCCGCGTACGCCCGCTGCCACGGGGTGCGCGATCACGACGTGCGGATCGTGAAGCTGCCGCCGCGCCGGCCTCGGTACGAGGTGCTGGCGACCGGCGAGGAGTTGCGCGCGCTCTTCGAGGTTCGGCTCGACGCCCGCGAGGCCGACGCCTCCTAGGACCACGAAAAACGGGCCCCGGCGAGGAGCCCGTCTTTCGTCGCTACCCCTAGCGATCTTCTAGAGCGCCAGCTTGGGCCTGCGCACGTAAGCGAATGCCAGCCCAAGGGCCAGGGCGAGGACAAGTGCGCCGATCCCGAAGGTCAGCACCGTGCTCCACTCGAGCGTGGAGCTCTTGCTCGTCTGCCCGGCCTGTACAGGGACGTCCGACGGCGTGAAGCGATCTGCCCGGTCGTCGGGCCGCGCGACGGCGGGTCCCTGAATGCTGTGCACGGCCGCCTGCCCGCCGTCCGGGCCGCCCTGCGACTCGCCCTGCCGCACGTTGACGTCGGTCAGATACGGGTCGGTCGTCTTCGTGCCGGACCCGGCGTCGTACTTGGCCCAGGCCGGAGCGACCCGGCCGGCGACCAGCACCGTCGCGAATGCGAATACGAGTGCGAGGCGACGAAGCCACCGCTGCCTTCTCCGAAACGTCATCTCCTCCTCCTTGCCTCGACCTCTGCCTGAGCCCAGTAGACGGACGAGGGGGCGGACTTCTTCCCATTCGTGCCGAATCGCGCTTGAATGGAGGTTGCCGCCATGACGATCGAGGTCACCGACGCTCAACTCGTCGAGCGCTGCAGGACCGGGGAGCCGGAGGCGTGGAACGAGCTCGTGGAGCGCTTCTCGCGCTACGTCTACGCGATCGCGGTCCGGGCTTTCCGCTTGCCGGAGCACGATGCCGAGGACGTCTTCCAGGACGTCTTCGCGCGCACGTTCGAGCGGCTCGACACGCTCCGCGACGACGCCGCGATCCGGCCCTGGCTCGCGCAGCTGACACGGAACGCCTGTGTCGACCGGCTGCGGGCCGGTGCCCGGGAGCACCCGTTGGCGGAGCCGATCGCGGACGAGGCGGATCTGGCGCTCGAGCGGCTGAACGACGCGCTCGACGTCCACGAAGGGCTACGCACCCTGTCGGCGACCTGCCGCGAGATCCTCGATCGCTTCTTCGCTCGCGACGAGAGCTACCGCACGATCGGCGATGCGCTCGACTTGCCTGCCGGGACGATCGCGAGCAGGATCTCCCGCTGCCTCGGCAAGCTCCGCGGCGAGCTCGAGGGAAGAAATCTCGCTGCCGAGCCGTCTGGAGGATTGTGAGCGACATGACTCCCTACGACGAGGAGCGGCTCGGCGAGCTGCTGACGGAGCTGCCACCTGCCCCGACGGGATGGGTACAGGCTGCGCAGGAGCTCCCGAGGAGCCGCCACGAGCTCGACGAGATCGTCGAGCTCGCCCGTGCCGACGCGGACTTTCGCGTCCGGCTCCTCGCCGACCTGGAGGCGGCGCTCGCCTCGGCGGGCTACGAGCCCAGCACCGCGCTCTCGGTCGCGCTGCGGGCACGACTCGCCGAGCTCGACTGGCGGTGAGCCTCTACCAAGGCCATCTCCGCGCGGTCCTGGACGAGATCGCCGGTCCCTCCCCCGCTCCCGGCGCCGGCGCGGTTTCCGGCATCGTCACGGCGATGGCGGCTGGACTGATCGCCTCGGCGGCGCGCCGCTCCGCCGACTGGGACGAGGCGCGAGGCGTCGCCGCGCAGGCGCAGGCTCTGCGCTCCAGGGTCGAGAAGCTCGCGGAGGCGAACGAGGAGGCCTACCTCGAGGCGCTGGCGCTGATCGAAGGAGCCGCAGAGGACGGCGGCCGAGATGCGGCGATCGGCAAAGCGCTCGACACGGCCGCGGAGCTGCCGCTCTCGATCGCCGAATGCGCCTATGACGTGGCGCTGCTGGGCGCCGAGGCGGCGCAGCACGCGGTCCCGGGGGGCGCGGAGGACGCGGCGGCAGCGGCGCTGCTCGCAGAAGCGGCCGCGCGCGCCGCAGCGGGGCTGGTCGCGGCCAACCTCGTCTCGATGCCCGGCGACGAGCGCGTCGAGCAGGCCCACCGCCTTGCCGCCGCCGCGACGGACGCCGCCAGGCGCGCCGTCGCAGCGTCAGTGGCTCGCTAGCGCCCCAAGACCGGGCGGCGGTGGCCGGCGAATCCGAACCGCGGCAGCCGCAGCCGGCGGCGGGGGCGATCGGAGGCGATGCTGACCTCGTGGGCCAGCCGTGCCCGCTCGGCCTCGCGGAGCATGTCGGCCTGCCGGTAGCGAGCGATCTCCTGCATGAGCGTCGGGTGCATATCGGGCTCCCTTTCCATCGTGGCAACCACACGACGGCCGAGGCGCCTCGCATCTTCCCTACGCGCGCGGGAGCTCGTCGATCCGGCGGATCCAGGCCTCGAGCCGGGGGAAGCGTCGGTCAATTTGCAGCGTGTCGCGGAGCACTTCGTGGAAACGGTCGGGGTCCCCTTCCTCCCAGAGGAGGGCGTACTTGAGGAAAGGGAAGGTGGCGCAGTCCGCCGCGCTCAGCTCGGCGCCGAACAGGTAGTGCCGGCCCGCCAGGAGCTCTTCGAAGAGCGGCAGCGACTCGGCGATTCTTGCCTCCAGCTCGGCGATCCGCGCGCGGCCGGGCTCGGGCTTCTGCTCCTCGGCGACGATCAGGTTCGGCGGCCGCTTCCAGACGTGGTTGAACCAGTCGACGAAGAGACGCAGCTCGGCCCGCCGGGCGGGGTCGACCGGATAAAGCGGTGGCTCGGGGAAGCGCTCCTCGAGGTGCTCGAGGATCGCGGTCGAGTCGCTGACGACTCGGTCGCCGTCCACGAGCACCGGCACGAGCTCCTGCCCGCTGATGCGGACGACCTCGCTGCGATCGGCCGGGTCGATCCACACGGACTCCGCCTCCAGGCCCTTGTGAGCCAGCGCCAGCGCGACGCGCTCCACGTTCGTCGAAAAAGGAAAGCGGTAGAGGCGGAGCGGCGGGTAGGGCCCCATCGAGAGACCCTACCCGCCGACATTCGCTACTCCGTGTACTCGGCGCAGAACGGCGCCGAGGCGTCGTACCTGGCGCTGAAGTCGCGCTCCACGGCACGGAGCGCGTCGATGCGCCCGTTCCCGAAGCACGTGTCGTAGCCGAGCTGGCCGATGTCGATCGCCGAACGCTCCAGGATCGACTCGACGATGCTCGGAGCCAGCTCGACGTCGCCGTTCTTGGCGAGTCTGCCGAACTGACTGACGATCAGGGCTGCGACCCCCGCCGCATGCGGCGAGGCCATCGAGGTCCCCTGGATGCAGCCGTAGGCCCCACCCGGAAGCGTCGAGAGGATCGTCGTGCGGCAGTCGCCCG